>JAGRKB010000078.1 GCA_020442425.1 Alphaproteobacteria bacterium
AATATTCTGCCTCGATATAAGGCGTCGCGGTAAAACCGCGTTCAGGGAGAACATCCATCTCATATCCCAAACGAGCCGACCCGCCATACCCATAGCCTTCACTTTCGCCATAAGAGTAACTCCGTCCGCCACCGTTCATATACCCGCGCGAACTATCCAGCGTCAGATAGGATGCAAAGCCGATCAGATAGAGTCTTACTCCGCTTGGGTGTTGGTAAGACGATAAAATCTCTCCGCCATAAGAGTCCAGAATATTTGTTCCGCCATTCCCCAGATCAATACTGGTCTGACCTGAAATCATCCCACCACCCACGATCCAGTTTTTATCGGCGCGGTATAAAGCCCCAACCGATCCATCCACCGCATGACTATCGGGATTGTTTTCCTGACCCGTCGCAAATGACCCCAGCGAATAAAACGCCCATTTCTCAGGTGAGAAATATCCACTGCCCATTACACTTTCTTCCCCTGCAGCAGGTTCGATCTCTGACGGAGAAACGCTTACTTTCTGAAGGGCAACAACTTTGGGGAAATAGCTCATCGCATTCCGCGCCATAAACAACCCACGAGAATTATAGACACCCATTTGGGAAGTTGCTTGTTGATGCACTACACGCGCCTCGCTTAGGGATTCTGCTAGCCCGTCAACAGTTGTTAAACCAGGAGCAGCACCCAAACTAATCAACCAACCGGCATTCGTTCCTGAGAAAGTTCCATATCCCGCTAATTTAGTTCCATCTGCAGAAACATCGACGCCCCGTATTAGAGTCCATCCTGTTAAATCGACCCCTAATGCTGTCATGTAAGTGGACAACTCCTGCATCCCTCCAACTGGTTCCCAAATAAAAGCTCTTTGACCTGCGGCAATGGTGCCATATCCAACAATGACATTTCCATCATTACTAACACCCTGTGCCTGACTTGAAAACGCACCCCCCGGCAAATCGCCAAGCCCTATCATACCTGTACCAGAGGTCCAACGAAAAGCCTCCGAACCACTGGCGGATGTTGCGTATCCGACAATAATTGACCCGTCAGTATTCACACTGAGTGCACGACCTGAATACCCTCCCCCCGGCAAATCGCCAAGCCCTACCATACCTGTACCGCTCGTCCAACGATATGGCTCCGAACCACTTGCACTTGTGGCCATACCAACAATAACCGCTCCATCCGAGCTAATATCATCGGCAGTACTACTAAAAATTCCACCTGGCAGATCACCAAGTCCGATCATGCCAGTACCACTAGTCCAACGAAATGCTTCCTGACCACTGGCCGAACGTCCTATCCCCGCCAGTACTGAACCATCTGCGCTTGCACTTAGAGCAACACTACTAAAAGTTCCACCTGGCAGATCACCAAGTCCGATCATGCCAGTACCACTAGTCCAACGATATGCCTCTTGTCCACTTACAGATGTTCCTGATCCTACGATAACGCTTCCGTTTGAACTCCCTCCATGGGCACGACTTAGAAAAGATCCGCCCGGTAAGTCTCCAAGTCCGAATATACCAACTCCAGGAATAGAATATGAAGCCTCAATTCCGGATGCTGAAAAAGATTGCAAAAAAGCAGTCGTACCGTCTTGTGATAATCCAATTGTAATGGTGTTAACTATCCCTCCCGGCAAATCACCCAGATTCACAATATACGGGGCTTCCGCCTGCGCGGGAAAAGTCACCGCGCAGCTTCCCAATAATCCGATCAAACTGATTAAAACCAAATAACGCATGTAACCCTGAGGATCTAAAAACAATTCTGCAGATTCACCGATACGCGAAGTTTCTTAATGTGTGCTTAAAGTTAAGGTCTTTTGAAACTTAAAATAGCAAAAGATCCAAATAAATGAATTAGTTGAGAATTACGGAAACAATTCGTTTTTCAATAACATCAGATGTATCCGTCGTTTTGAAAAATGCCAATGGCACATTCTCAGGCGAAAGAAAATAGATCAAGGACGTATGATCCATCGTATAAGACTGAGGGTCATCTTCCTCAGGCACTTTTGCGGCATAAACTTTGAATGATTTTTTGGCAGACTCGATTTGCCCAATCGAACCGGTTAAGCCAATCAACTGCGGCATAAACAGGGAAACATACCCTTTCATAACATCTGGAGTATCGCGCTCAGGATCAACAGTAATAAAAATCGGCTGGATTTTTTTCTGCATCTCTTCGGGTAAAGCAAGATAAGCCTCCGCCATTTTGGACAACTCAGTCGGACAAATAGCAGGACAGTAAGTAAAACCGAAATAAACCAGCAAATATTTTCCCGAGTAATCTGCTTGTGTCCGGGGCTGCCCGTCTTGATCAATCAGAGAAAACTGCGCATCCAAACCGGATGCGGCCAAGGGGATAGATCTTGTCCGAGACGAGTCTCCTGACATATCAGAAATATCTTCTTGGAAAGTATAGAGACCACTCACCAATCCGATCACGGCACCGATAAGGGTACCGATCAGGGCCAAAATAAAAAAACGTTTCAGTCGATAAGAATAATTCATGAGATGAAACTAGAGCGAAGCCTATCAAAAGTCTATCGATAAAAAATAGGGCCGTTTTGCTCACGTAAAACTGATAAAATTCCAGAAAGTACAGTGGACTGAGTAACTGGCTTTTCACGGACTGATTCAGAAGAATGAGAGACAATTTGTTTCGGCTCGGACGCGGCCAAGAATGCACCCGTTAAAATAGTCGGAGCTGATAATAAGCCCGCTGCAAAAGCTTTAACGTTCAGTTTTGTAGGCAACATCATCGGCGCGACTTGGTAAGTCACAAGCGAGAACACTGCAGCCAACGGATACAACGCAGGGATAGAAAGAGCAAAACCGGCAACCGCCGTTGAAACAGAAACGCCACACAGACCACCAAGACCGAAGGACAAACCGGCATTTATCTTTTTTCTTTCTCGTTGAATGAAACCTTCCAACTCTTCCTGATCTGCCATAGACATATGCGATATTCCTCTGAACTATTTCGGTTGTGTGCAGCCTGTATGCAATAAAATCCCTTCTCCTGTCAAGAAATAGACATAAGAAAGCGGCAGCTTGGAGTAAAAGCTGCCGTTCTCGTGACAGAGTCATTTGGAAAGACTATAAAAGTTGAGTTACAAAACTTGCAGCATTTCCGCGACCAAAGGGTGCCGCACAATATCTTCGGATTTCAATTTGATAACAGAGACATTGGGTAAGGTAGATAGTCGTTTGGAAATATCGGCAAGACCGGACATACCGTCCAGCAAATCGCTCTGATCAGGATCGCCCGTGACCACCATTGTCGAATGCCATCCCAAACGGGACAAGAGCATCTTGAGCTGAGCGTATGTACAGTTCTGCGCTTCATCAATGACGATAAATGCATTGTTAAGCGTCCGCCCGCGCATGAATCCGACAGGTGCAATCTCAATCGTACCATCTTCAAGTAATTGACGGACACGTTTGCCGCCCAACCGATCCCCGAGCGCATCATAAAGAGGACGCAAAAACGGAGCCATTTTCTCATGCATATCACCAGGTAAATACCCTAGAGATTCTCCGGCCTCCATCGCAGGACGAGACAAAATAATCCGCTCGATCTCGCCGGCTTCCAAAGCTTCTACAGCAGCAGAAATGGCCAGATATGTTTTCCCTGTACCGGCTGGCCCCATCGCCATTGTCAAGTTTTTATCTTTAATAGCCTCCATCAAAGCCCGCTGCCCGTCAGAACGCGGTTTGATTTTACGCATGTAAGATTTATCGCGTGTATTATCGATCTCGGTATCGAGCGGATGCCAATCCAGATCATCAAAAACAGTATGAACAACATTTCCCTGATTATGGACCTTGGCGCGTTCGATCTGGGACTTACGGGATTTACCGTGTTTGGAAGTCGTTTTAGCCATGATAATGGTCCTTTCGAGAGGGGTTAAATGAAAGAAACCCGCTTGACGCGAGCCAAACGGGTAACCGAAATAAAGAGTGCAGTGACAACCGATCCACCAAGACCGAAATGATCCGAGAAAAAATTCTCTCGCCGAAAGGCATATAATAGCCGAATATCCAGAACCAATAAAAACTCCGTGAAAAAACGGGGTGGTGGAGACTTGAACTGCGAATCAGAAGAACTCCGATCCTTGATACGAATCGTATCATAACAAGCTCGCAAAAATCCATAAATTTGCAAAATTTATCCGACCCGCGTATAACAGCATCTTAACATAACGAGGAATCAGGGATGCGCAGTAAACCACTACATATGGACGGGGATTTGAAAGATTATACACAAGAAGAGATTCTTCAAATCGAAGCCGTGCTGAATTCTTTGTTTTTTAGAAAAGAAAAATCATCAAAATGCAAAAAAGCCGTTTTTACGGGAGGCCACGCAGGCGGAGGAAAATCCCGTTTTGCCTACCTGTTAGGAAAACGATATCCGAACCTGGTACGCATCGATGTCAATGATAATTGTCTATGGGCGATTCCCGGATACCAACGTGACTATATAGATAATGGGCCTGAGGCGGCCTACGAGAAATGGCGGTCGGCCTCAAACTACATTTCCCGTTCAGCCACAAGAAAAGCCATTGACGAAGGATATGATTTTATACTGGTCGGAACTGCGACGTCGCCACATATCATGGGTCTTATTAAAGAAGCAAAGAGCAAAGGCTACACCACTGAATTTCACGGCTTTACAGCCCCACTCCAAAAATGTCTACAAAGAAACCATCCGGATAATCGTTTCTCGTATTTACCGGACACAGGGGGTGTATCTTTCTGGTTGCCCGAACATCATATAACAGATAAGCACCCTTTGTTTAACGACCGTATTCCAGATTTGATGACATCGTTTGATCGTGCTAGCATGTACTGGAATCCAAACGATAAAAAAGAACCGTCCCGAGCATTCACCTGCTCCGTTTTCGGGGAAGATGACAATCTCCGTATAAGCATAAAGAATCCCTCAGCCACATTGGCTTTTATGAAGTGCGTTGGCTGGCATAAGCAACCGGGCGCAAAAATAATGCCTATTCTACTTCATCATTTGCATGTCTAAATACAAATTCTAGAATTAACCCTATCGTACAATTCTCTCACTTGGGAAGGAGGTCTCTAAGGCCATAGAGTCTGCATGAATTGAAATCTTAACCTCAGTACGATCTCCCAAATCATCAACAGAATCAATACTCATCGTAATCAGATACTTTGAAACCCCATTTTTTAAAGCCTCAGCACGCATATCATTGATAGCATCATTTGGAATATACCCAGCAGGATCAAATTTGAGTGCCCTAACGTTTTCAAACACAAGATAGCCATCACGTATATCTTCATCTATATAACAATCCCAATTTTCAGATCTAACTCGTGAAATACAATCCACCCCAATTTTTACTTCCGATTCCCAACTATCAATCAATATGGATCGACATCCTCTGTCTCCCAAATACACCGTACTAATAAACTCGATTACATCCATATAAAAAACATCCCTGATTTCAACTCTTTGAAGGAAAACAGCGTAATTTATTGCAAAGAAAATTCAAGCCTGATACTCTCCAAGCTCATATTAAAATTCTCATTAGAGGCTGGAGATGGCTAAAATAAGACTGGCTAAACGGCTATGCGCGGCTTTTTTAAGCTTAGTTGTAGCTGAAGGAATAGCCTACACATATACAAGAATAGTGCCCGATATATACAAAGATTTCACCGTATCATCTTGTGCTATAAGCGATAAAAGGGGAGAAGGCACATTAGTAGCCATCGGTAAAAGAGAAACCAGTTTTCTCCAAAGAACCTTTGCAGCAAGCAAGGAAAACATAAAAGAGCAAGGTCTTCAATGCCCCACAAGTGACAATCTACAAAAAACTTGTGACTTCACAACCACAGGACAATACATCCCGTTCTTGGGATTGGCACCAACTATCATAGAAGCAAAATGCCGAGAAGCAACTAAAGATGAGCTAGAGCAAATCTCAAATGCCAAAAAAAATGAAACAGTAAACACAGGAATGATCTGGGGCATGATGAACACCCAAAACCCATAACGCTCGACTAATACGAGAAGCGCAAACGAAGGGACTTCGCAATCCAGGAGCCATAACAGTTTTACCCAAATCTCATACCGGAGGTCTCTCCCCTAAACCGAGCTTCCCCATTCAGCTCTATCATACTTCGTAAAATGCATTGATTCAGAAAATTTGGATATACTTCCTTAAAGTTCGGGATATTAAGCAACATATATTGATGGACATGATTTACAATATCTTTAAAACTTAGATATTCAAAATTACATCGATATCTCTCAGTTGATAAAGAATAAAAAAAGTCTTTAGCGCGTTGATTGGTCAACCGCTCACCCACATATTCCCAAAACTCTTGAAGCCTTTTATTCAATTCCGCACGTCGATCAGGCGGAGCATCAGCCATTAATTGCAACGCTTCAATACTCATGCTTAATAAGTCACAATCTTTTACCTTTGAACGAAGACCATCAAATTGTGGTTCTGATCCGACATATAAATTGAAACTATAAAAAATTTGCTTCGCAAGAAAATGATCATCAACTCTCATTGTATGCTTACACAGCAAATCTATTGCCAACCGCTCAAGACGAGCTTTATCTGCTTTGCTGATAGGGCACGTAGGTGTAAAATCTCCGATCACAACTTCACCGATATCATGAAAATCAAGCATCGTTTCTATAATGCCAATCGCGGGATCATCGAAAAACAGGAAAAACGCTAATTCCTTGCAGTCCTTCATATGCGCCGCTACGCTCTCATTCCTCCAAAGAGGAATACCTGTTTTCTGCCAGCCGGTTCGTAACTGATTTTGAGAGACTAGAATGGCTTCAAGGGGTCGTCTTGTTGAACGAATTAAACTAAAATAGGCGAAACCCAATTTAACGCGCTCAAACTTGTCAGCCATTTCCAGGATAAACTCGCGATCTTCCGGACTATACAGCCCTTTGATCCGTTCTATAAAGCCGCCATTTATATATGCTTCAGGATCTCTCACCATTTGAAAGGTCTTGCTAAGCTCTGGATAAACTCTATGGTGCGCATCCAAATACATGGGAATAGCATCACGGAAATAGGCAATCATGCCTGCATTGGCACGATCTGCACATTCTCTCAAATATTCAGGGGTATATGCTTCCATTCCGATATCTTTTCATAACTTTAAAAGACACTATTCAGGGACGGGCATTATGTCAACATATTTCGCAGCCCAAAAGACGAAGAACTTAATTCGCAGAGATTTGAGTCGAAAAAGGCGTTATCCGAAGACCCGCATCGCAGAATACATAGACGTATTTGAGAAGCGGAAGCTGAGGATTACGCCTTTTGCAGACCAAAGATCAAAGAATTTACACCGCAATGGGGGCTTTGATGAGAGGATGCGGATCATACCCCACCAACTCGAAATCCTCGAATTTGAAATCAAGCAGATCCGTCACATGTGGATTGAGATGCATCTCTGGAAGCTTGCGCGCCTCACGAGAGAGCTGCAGATTCACTTGCTCAATATGGTTGGAATAAATATGCGCATCTCCGAATGTATGAACAAAGTCCCCTGGTTTCAAGCCGCACACTTGCGCAATCATCATGGTCATCAACGCATAGGAAGCGATATTGAACGGCACACCGAGGAAAATATCGGCAGAACGCTGATAAAGCTGGCACGACAGACGACCATTGGCAACATAAAACTGGAACAGGCAGTGACAAGGGGGCAAAGCCATATTGTCAACCTCGGCAGGATTCCACGCAGAAACCAGCAAACGACGGCTATCAGGATTCTTTTTAATCATCTCGATCAGATTGGCAATCTGGTCAATTTTCTTACCGTTCGGCGCGGGCCATGACCGCCATTGAGACCCGTAAACAGGCCCCAAATCACCATTTTCATCGGCCCATTCATCCCAAATGGTCACGCCATTGTCATTCAGATATTTGATATTGGTGTCCCCTTTCAGAAACCACAGCAATTCATGAATAATCGACTTCAAATGAACCTTTTTGGTGGTCAGCAGCGGAAAGCCTTCCTCAAGGTTAAACCGCATCTGATACCCAAAAACAGAAATTGTTCCTGTACCGGTGCGATCATCCTTGCGGACACCATTCGCCAAAACATGGCGCAAAAAATCGTGATATTGCTGCATAAAATCCTCCCAAACGCTTTGAATAGCCCTAATCTATAGGGATTCTTGTCCTCGGAACCACAAAAAGCTTGCCTTTTTCCACATCTTCAGTTAATTTTCATAAAAAGGGGGCGAAATGCAAAATATAGGAAAACTAATAGTCATCGAGGTTGGCACTCTCAGAAAAAATTGGCCCAACATTGCATCCCAAATTGCAGCCGAGCAGAGCGCTGGGAAATATCCGGTCATATCTCCACTAGATGCCAATTGCATTAATGCACAAACAGCAATAAAAACGCTCGCTTCAATTGACAGACTTCTGAACCCGGGAAGAATCGTCAAGGCCAATGATGCCTATTACGTTGCCCCCCACATGCTTCATCATATGGGACTCAGAAATATCAGCCCTCGATAAACCCACCAACCTTGAAAATCCATAAGTCTTTCCCTATAATGAATATGTCGGGTTCGCCCGACTATGATGCTAAACGCTTTGTGGAATAAGCGTCGTGGACCCGGGGGCAGTGCC
>JAGRKB010000079.1 GCA_020442425.1 Alphaproteobacteria bacterium
GATGGGCTTAAGGCTTAAAATTTTAAATAAAGCTGTCGGTTGCGTTTGGCTATTGGCCCAAATAATAAAAACAGTCCCGCATACAGGAAGAAGGGAGATGATGCCGGGAAAATTATAAGACTTATCATAAAAGAATAGCGCAAAACCAAGCATACACGCGCCGATAGCGGATACAATAAGAGAAAGAGTTTTGTTCTCTGGCTTGCGTATAAATCCGGTTGCTAAGATTGCTCCTGCCAACAACTCCCATGCTCTGAAAGGAAGCAAAAAGAAAGCGTATCTCTGTTGTATTGTCGTAAAAACTAGGCAAAGAATCAAACTGAAAAGAAGCCCGAGCGATAGAAAAGCAAAATATCTGGTCCCCAAGAATCTATATATAATAAACAACGAAATTGGGAAAAAGACGTAATATTGTTCCTCAACAGCCAGGGACCAAGTATGAAGTAGGGGTTTTAGGTCGGCAGCAACATTGAAATATCCGCCCTGTTTAGTAAAAAGTATGTTCGAGCTAAAGAGAGACTGGCTCCCGATTTCTTTTCCCAACTGCACAAGGTCTTGGGGCAGTAATAAATACACTCCTGTAAGAATTGCAAACCCAACGACTAAAAACAGTGGGGGTAATATACGTCTGGCACGACGTTCCCAGAAAGAAATCATAGAGAAGTTATTATTCTCTATATCTTTAAGTATTAGTGAGGTTATAAGAAATCCTGAGATGACAAAGAAAATGTCAACCCCCATAAATCCTCCGGGAATTCCAGAGACATTGCCGTGGTATAGTAGAACTGATAGAACAGCTATAGCGCGCATGCCATCTATATCTGGTCTATATCTGAATTGGGACATTATTTTACCTTTTTTTCAAAACGGCCTTGCCCAATTTCAGGGCGGGGGTTTCAACCCATCGATATAAAAACAGGCTAACCGGAATACAGATCACGAGGCTCAAGACGCAAAAGCCAATGATTAATACTATTGTATTCAGGCCCATCCCATACAAAAGATTGATCAAAATGGCAAGAATGATGTAATGCGACAGGTAAAGACTGAAGGAAATATCACCGAAAAACTTGAAAATCGGCGCGCGCAAAGCTGAAAACGTCTCTTTGCCGTAATAGATATAGGCAAGAAGCGGAACAATAGACAATGTCTCGACATAGACAATCCACGCATCTCCGTATTCTCCGCCCCATACCAATCGCGTAACGTAAAAAGCGGCAAAACAAACCCCAAACATCACGCAACGGGTAAACACTCGGCATGAATTGATAAAGGTAGCGAACGGAGCGCCCCACACAACAATGCTCATCCCACCCCAGAAACTCATCATATAAAAATTCCAGTGATGCATACCGATATCAAATGCGGCGAAGACGAATAAAGCCGCCCCTAATATCAGGAAAACGGATTTTCGTGCCGATAGAAAGATAAACAGCGGCAATAACGCCGACCCGACCAACTCGATGAAAATCGACCAGCTTGGCGGATTGGCCTTGAGCGAATAGCCGATATATCCCGCAATCCATTCTTTAATCCCGAAATTGCCAAAACTTTCGGGGAATAAAGGGAAGGTCATATGCGGATTAAAGGTGAACAGATATATCCCGCCAGAACTTGTGAGAACAAACATCAACGGCATCAAACGGAAAAACCGCCGTACTCCATACCGAAAGAGGGCAGCAGGTTCATCCCAATGGCGCGACAGGGATAGCCCCACCACCAGACCGCTGAGCACAAAAAACAGAATGACGGCAGCACTCCCGTTAAAAAGGAGCGGCACACTGTACGAAAACCCGCTGGATTCAAGTCTCCCGTAAATATGGGATATAAACACCAATAACGCCGCCAACCCGCGCACGGCGTGAAGTTCTGCGGAGTATTGGGGCGCGCGGTGCGCATGGCTCAGGAAATAATGCGCCATTTAAACCTGCTGCTCTTTTAAAAATTCTGCCGCCGTATCAACCCAATCGGCAACATAGAAATCATGGGACTGTGAACGCCCCATCGCTTGTGCTTGTCGGAATGCCGTATCAAGTGACGCGGCATCTCCGATCTTATAAGCGCAACAGCGCGGATCATCAGGGCTGTAAAGATCAGGAACAACTTGAGGCAACCCGCAATAACGATACTGGATCATCTTCATACTGGAATCGCGGATATAATCGCCGCCCTGTGTGGCTGTATAAAGAGCAAGACCGATGGCTGCATGTTTGATATAGGGAATAATCTCTTCAAACCCGACCTCGCCGTAACAGGTGACATTTTGCGGGTAAGGATGATTTGCGCCGCCTTGCCCGAACACATGAAATTGCCAATCGGGAAAATTCGTTGCCAATTGGGCTAATGCGTCATGATCCATCAGGGAATCCCCGACATAAACAGCAGTTTTTTCCGTTCTATAGGGGGACGGATATTCTTTTGAAAACAGATCAATCGCCAGACCATGGAGGATGACGCGCACATCCCCGTGCCCTGCAAAGTCTTGAACCATCAAGGGCGAGGGAACACGAATAATGTAACAAAGGGGAAGAACGTCTTTCTCGATCCGGTGTAAAATGGGCGGCACATTGAGCCGCGCCAGACGATCACTCACAGAATAGATTATCCGGGCCTCGGGGAATGTTTTTTTGAAAAGCGGGATCAAAGCCAACCCCGACCCGCTCTCGACGACAATCACATCAGGCGCAGGGGGAAGAGCTTGCAGCGCATGGCGCGGAAACTGCAGCGGGTAAAGCCGAAACAATCGGTCAAGAAAACGAAAGGGCTGTTTAAAGAAATGGAAAAACGGCACCCAGTCAAAAAACCTCACATCTTTAGAAGAGTACCATCTGTTCGCGGACACAACAGACCGCGGGTCAGAGGAACGGGAAATCAAAGAATGAAGAACGCTGCTCCCGAGCCGAATAAACGAAACGGTATGGCCTTGAGCTTTCCACGCATCCGCCAGAAAATGCAGATCCACCTTGCGCTTTGAAAACGGGCTATGTCCTGAAACAACAAGGATATGCATGGGTTTTCGTCTTTTCTGCTAAGCGGCCTTTTTCCCGAGAGACATTTTCACAAAATACACAACCGCATCGATCGTCGCAAAAACCGGAGCTGACAGCACGAGATGAGGCCTAAAGATACAGCATAATCTTAACTATGCCCAAATTTCTAGAGACATTCTAGAGTGAAGTCTCTATAAGAGGCTATTGGAACGATGGAATATATCCACAACATAAGAAAACTTTCTGCTAATAGCATTTCTAGGATTAATCATGAATCAAATGACTGGGATAGAGAACAAAGAAAAAGGTTTTCATCTAAAACGTTTGGACACAAACAGCATCAAAGAGAACAAGAGCGAAATCAGACTATTCTTGGTGGAAAGAAATGAGATATCAAAGCTCCCTTATTTCTTGGAATATTATAGAAGAATAGGCGTGAATAGATTTTTTGTTGTGGATGACAAATCGAGTGATGGCTCTAGGGAATATCTACTAAAACAAGACGATTGTCATATTTTTGAACCGTCAAATACCTTCAAGGAGTCAAGGGCTGGTGTTGATTGGCAAAATTTTTTACTCGACACATACGGAACAGGACATTGGACGATTGTAGCAGATGCTGATGAACTGTTAATATACCCACATATAGAAAATGTGACCTTGCCGGATTTGTGTAGGTACCTTGATAAAGAAGGAAGTATGGCGCTTTTTGGATTTCTTCTGGATATGTACCCCCAAAAGGACCTAACGACAGCGACATATGAATCAGGCAAACCTTTTTTCGAGACCTGCCCGTATTTTGACTCTGAATATTTCTTTAGGAAAATAGGTACATTCAGCAGTCCTATCCACGAGTTGCCACGAGTAAGGGTAGTTGGAGGGCCAAGAGTAAGATTATTTTATCCATTGCAGAATAAAACAAGTATACTCAGCAGATTACTCAATACCGCAATAATAAAAATATGCGATCGACTAAAATTTATCAAAGGTGATAAGCCTCACTATGCACCGGCACTCATAAAAATGCCATTGGTTAAATGGGGAGCAGAAGTAGAGCGACTTTCTAATCATGTAATTTCTGTACCGGCAGGGTCAAAAATATCATCTCTAACTGGTGCAATCATGCATTTTAAATTTTTTGCCGATTTCCACGAGAAGGCTATAAGCGAAGTGAACAGAGGTGTTCATTTTGGAGGATCTTTAGAATATAAGAGATATCTCAAACACACGAAAAAAAATTCACATATGGTATTGTATTACGAAGGAAGTAGAAAGTTCGAAGGATCCGGATCCTTACTGAAAGAGGGATTAATTCGATCAAATGAGAGTTTTGATTTATATGCTACAAAATTAGAAACGACTCAGTGATCCTTTTTTTCTATGATTCAACTCAATCTTGCGAGAAACAGGGAACAAATATAGGTCGTCTTTTCACCCCTTATTAAATAGAGCTTTTTCAAGAGACGCTCTGACAAAATGAAGACTCTCCAAGATGGTTTCCCTGCTAAAAATCCACATAGCAGCAAAGTAGATAACAGCTCCCATCGGAACAAATATCAAAACTTGGGCAATAGGATTCAAGATAATATCGAATACCAAAAAACCATATTTTCCTCCAAAGATCGCTGCAGACATCAAGGTGGAAGACAAAATAGAGGGCCATAATGCTTCCCAATATTTACCAAAGGAAATTTCTGCAATCTTTAAAGATAAGTGCAGCATAACCGGAAAAACCAAAATACAATTAAGCGCATAAGCAAGAGCGGCATACTCTACACCATATGGTGCCATAAGAAAAAGCAAGATAACACCTGATACTGCCTGTCCGATAGCAAGGATAGATTTGAGGAAATGACGGGCTTTGCTGAGAATCAGGTTGCCGTTAAATTGCCCGAGTGTTGTAAAAAAAGATGCAATTGATAAAATTGCGAGCGCGGGCGCGGCATCCAGCCATTTGTCGCCCAGCAGAATAGCCACAATCGGGAAGGCAAGACACGCCATTCCGCTAAAAATCGGCGCGGTCAGAAACGAGCTGAACCGGACAAACCCCAGAAACGTCGCTTCCAGCTTGGCGTGGTCATTATCTTTCAATGCCGAAGACAAGGTCGGCAAGGACACTGACCCGATAGAGCTTCCGACAATCAAAGTCGCAGCCAGTGTCACGCGCTTGGCGGCATTATAAACCCCCGTCTGGATCGGCCCCAGAAAATACCCCGACAAAAAGACGTCAGCCTGCGCACTGGAGAGATATGAGAGATTATTGGTCGCAATATGTTTGGCGTAATGAAACAATTCGGAAATCTTGGCACGTGTCGTGTCAGGCTTCGGAACCCAATCTGTTGTCACCCATAAAAAGAGACAACTCAGAAAAGTAGTCACCAATTGCTGCACGATCAGACTGAGAAGACCATATCCTTCGGTCGCCATATAAATACCGACACCGCCCCCGACCAGAACCGAGAAAATAGAACGCAGAGCCAGCTTTTTAAACTGCATGTTTTTGGAAAGATAGGCTTCATGGATACGGGACAGACCGAATGTCAAAAGAATGAGACAAATCCATTCCAAAGCATAACCGATCTTCTCGCTTCTCATGACGTCTGCAATCAGACCTGAACTAAAATATACGACGATAGCCGATAAGATGCTCAATCCGCTCACCAGAATAAATCCGGCATTATAATCCTGCTTATCGGGTGCGGGTTTGGCAAGAAGGGTGGTGCCGATACTCTCGATAATCATCTGGCGGAAAAACTCGGCGACCAGCATCGCAATCGCCATTGCCCCGAAATCTTCCTTCGGGATAAAGCGCGCATTGACCAGAAAGACAATAAGAACAAGGATCTGCGAAGCAGACTGGTTCAACACAGACCAAAGAGCATTTCGTCCGACATGATGTCCTGATGAAGACATACGCAAAAATCCTTTAAATGTTGCAATTCTCGAGAGTTATAAGGCTATTTGAACAGAAGGACTAGTCAAAGCGCGACAAAATGACAAGTAATTTTGCAAATCCCGCCATTTATGTCCATTTCAATAAAAAATACCGCAAAAAATGTGAGTTTTTTCTTTCATTTGTCAGAGGAAAGGGTATAGATTGCGACCGAATTCAATAACATTTCGCATTTGCGAGAATTAGTCAGGAGCACTGGAATGAAAATTGGTGTCGTAGGAACCGGTTATGTAGGTCTTGTATCAGGGACCTGTTTTGCAGAATTTGGCGTGGACGTTATCTGTGTCGATAAGGATCAGCGCAAGATTGATATGCTGAAAAGCGGCGGAATTCCTATCTATGAACCGGGTCTTGATGATTTGGTCGCAAAACAGGTTAAAGCGGGCCGCCTCTCATTCACCACGAACTTGGAAGAAGCAGTGCGTGATGCGGATGCAGTCTTTATCGCGGTCGGTACCCCTCCGCGCGTAGAAGACGGTCAGGCGGATTTGACTTATGTGTTTCAGGCAGCTGAAGAGATTGCCCAACATTTGCAAGGCTATACCATCATCGTTGACAAATCGACTGTGCCTGTTGGGACAGCGCGCAAAGTGGCTGAAGTGATCCGCAAGGCTAACCCTGATGCTGATTTTGATGTGGTATCAAACCCTGAATTTCTGCGTGAAGGCGCTGCAATTGACGACTTCTTGCGTCCTGACCGCGTTGTGGTTGGTGCGGATACCGAACGTGCATTCGAAGTGATGCGCCAATTGTATCGTCCGCTCTATATCAACGAAACCCCAATGGTAATGACCTCTCCGGAAAGTGCCGAAATCACCAAATATGCGAGCAACGCATTCTTGGCGGCAAAAATCACCTTCATCAACGAAATCGCTAATTTGTGTGAAGCTGCTGGTGGGAACGTACAAGACGTAGCAAAAGGTATGGGCCTAGACGGTCGCATCGGTAAGAAATTCCTGCATGCTGGCCCAGGCTACGGCGGATCATGCTTCCCGAAAGACACTTTGGCTTTGGTTCAGATCGGAAATAATTTCGGCGCACCTCAGACTTTGGTCGATAAAGTTGTCGAGATCAACCACAACCGCCAGATCGAAATGGCTGACCGCATTATCAAAGCTTGCGGTGGCGACGTAAAAGGTAAGAAAATTGCAATGCTCGGTATCGCGTTCAAACCGAACACCGATGACATCCGCGAAGCTCCGTCCTTGGTGATTATTCCGGCTCTGCAAGAAGCAGGTGCAAAAGTATCTGCGTATGATCCTGCGGCAATGGAAAATGCCAAATCTATTCTCCAAAACGTAGAATGGGTTGATGATGCATATGCAACAATGAAAGATGCAGATGCTTTGGTGATCGTGACCGAATGGAACGAATTCCGCAGCCTTAATCTGGATCGTGTGGCTGATTTGCTGAAATCCAAAAACATTGTTGATTTGCGCAACATCTACAAAGTTTCTGAAATGAAAGAAAACGGCTTCAAATATAGCTCGATCGGCCGTCCTTCTTTGGAATGTGATGGTTCTGAAGCTTGCAAATTGAAAGTCGCGTCATAGTCTTTTTTCTTAAATTTATGACACTCGACGCATCCTTCCATCTGAACCTCCACAAAGAAAGTCCTCTCCCTTGAAGGGAGAGGATTTAGGTGAGGGTGAAATTCCCTCTTGGTTCCTTTACTTATCATTGCAAGGAGGGCTTGAATCCGACGCGGCAATCTAAAAGAAGGTTCGCTGGATTGCTTCCCCCGGATCAAGTCTGGGGTCGCAATGACGAGGGAATGTCATCCTGAGCGAAGTCGAAGGATCTTTCTTTTGGTTTCACGCGAAGGAACGAAGGCTCGAAGGGCGCGGAACAATAAAGTTAAACTACAGTGATAGACAGAGCACGCAGAGTTTTTCCTCTGTTTTCGTCTGCGAACTCTGTAGTTAAAATCCTTGAAGTTTTGTGGATGTATGAAGAGTTTTTTTGTTTTTATAGAATGTTCCGAAGAACATTCATTATTCACCCCCATCCTGATTTTCCCCCTCCTCAAAAAAGGGGGAAGGAATAAGGAGGGAGTAAAAACTTTGCGTTGTCGCTTACGCTCCTCACAATGACAGATAGGCTTCGTGTAGTCTTCGTGCTCTTAGTGACTTCGTGGTAAGAAAAACACGGAGGAACGAAGCAGCGGAGAAGAATGTAACTTCGTTCCTTCATCTCTTCGCGTGAAAAGAATAAGATCGTATCCCCGCTCGAATCGGGGATGACGTTTAAGTATTTATAGGCTTGGCAGAAGGCGCGGAATAATAAAGCTGGTCACGAGTTTCGTCCTTCATCTGCTCAACGAGTTTCTTAAGAGGCTCGGAAGAATTCTTGCGTGTCACCAATACGGTATCTTCCGTATCAATCACAACGACGTTTTCAAGACCAGCAACAGCAACCAGTCGCCCCGCATTGGAACGGATCAGGCAGTCTTTGCTTTCAACAGCCAAAACATTCCCGCTTGTGACATTTTTTTCTTCGGATTTTTGAGAAATTTCCCAAATGCTTTCCCATGTCCCGACATCAGACCACGCCATATCACAAGGAATAACTGTGACATCGCCGGACTTCTCCATAATGGCTTTATCAAAAGGTTGCTTGGGAACAAGCGCATAACCGGACTGAGAAGGAGTGCTTAACGAGCCTTCTGAAATGGCTCCGCGTACAGCGTCCAGAATATCTTTGGAAAGTGTCGTAAATGCTTCAATTACACAGGATGCTCGGAATAAAAACATGCCGCTATTCCAGTAATAAGACCCGTCTTGCAGGAAAGACAGGGCTGTCTGGAAATCAGGCTTCTCGACAAATCTTTCAACGGGAAGAATGCTCAGATCGCTGGATTTTTCGCACTTGATATATCCGTATCCCGTTTCAGGACGGGTAGGGGTAATGCCAAAAGTCACCAACTTGTTTTCGGAGGCTGATTGAACAGCCTTCTCGACAGCATGATGTAAGACATCCAATTTGCCGATATAATGATCGGACGGCAAAACCCAGATATAACAATCAGACCCAAAGGTACGCGCGCAATATTCCGCCGCCAAAGCAACCGCAGCAGCTGTATTCCGAGCCATCGGTTCACAAAGAATATGGCCATCAGCTCCGGCATCGCTTAAAACATGACGGATATCTTCAGCCAATTGCTCCAAACAGACGCATACGATATCGTGAGCAGGACAGGCCGTCACCTTAATGGCGCGATCAATAGTATTTTGCAAAAGGGAATGGTCATCCACCAACTTCAAGAATTGCTTGGGGAGGTCTTCACGGCTTTCAGGCCATAAACGTGTGCCCGATCCCCCGCATAGAATAACGGGTATAATTCTCATAACTTTGCCTTGCGTTAACATCTTGGCTGATAGCTAAGGGAATTCAGCCAAAAAAACAAGGAATTTCACGAAAAAAATTCGCAATGCACAAAACTATACATAACACGAATGAGTAACTCGAATAATATGCCGTATCCTCTTGACTCATAGGTTAAATATCCCGCATAACCCTGAGAGATAATCAACAGGACTAAAGTGTAATTCAAGTCGAGGCAGCCTATGTCATCACAACCCCATCTTATCGCGCAAAACAATGATTTCGATCTTCGTGAAATTTTGATGTCCCTGTGGCGTTATCGAGTGCTCGTCATTATCATCGCTGCGATCACATTTGCCCTCGCTTTTTTGATTATTGTCACACGCCCGACTTATTACAAAGCCACCTCTTCGATCCTTATTGAAAAAGGCGAATTAAACTTGCCTGACTTTGTCGAAGTTACAGGGGGAGAACAATTCTCGAATTTCACAGTTCAAACCGAAGTAAAAGTTCTGACCTCTTCCGACTTGGCATTGAAAACCATCGAAGATACAGGATTTGCAGAGAAAATAGGGCGTCCGGATGCGCAACCGCTCGAATTATTGTCTCCTTTTGTACAATCCATGACTGTTATGGCGCAAGGTGGGTCAAAAATTATTGATGTCACATTCCGATCCTCTAACCCCCAAGATGCAGCACTGTTTGCCAATGCTCATGTTGAGCAATATCTGGCCTTGCAAATTGAAAACAAACAACAAGAAGTCAATAAACTCAGTACTTGGTTCCACGAAAAGGTCGGAGATTTAAAGCAGGATGTTGTAAAGAAATCTCAAGCTGTCGAGACCTATCGCGCTCAGGAAAATCTGGCCATTGGTAAAGGCTCTGAAGAATTATTTTTGCAAGACATATCAGAACTTTCATCTCAACTGACCCCCATTCAGGTGCGCAAATTCGATGTCGAAGCCAAAATAAAAGCCATTGAAATGGCTATGAAAGAAGGAAAATTCGAAGATTTGGACGTCCTGACCAAGAGCCAGAGCATGGTCTCTCTTAAAAATCAGGAAACAATGGCAGCCCAACAAGTACAAGAACTGCGGTCGCGTTACGGGGCACAGAATCCAAAACTACGCGCGGCGCAAAGTGCCTTGTACCAAGCCAGAAAAGCCATAGATGAGGAAGCCAAAAACTCGCTTGAAAGCTTGAAGGGAGAGCTTTTGTCAATAGAAGCTCAGGAAAAACTTCTCGCTGAACGTCTGGATGAGATTAAACAGATTAGTAACGAACAACGCGAAAAACTGATCCACCTAAAAACTTTGATGGTGGAACGTGATGCCAGCCAGAAGCAATTGGATAGCTTCCTCGCAAACTATGAAAGCCTGCAATCACAAATCAACTTTGCGCAGCCTGACGCTTCGATAGTCTCCAAAGCCATCGCACCGGCTTATCCGTCCAATCCGTCAAAAGTTTTAATGCTGGTTGTGGCGCTACTGTTCTCGGGCGCTGTGGCATGCGGAGTTGTCTTCGTGATGGAAATGCTGCGCACTGGATTGCGAAATTATGAAGATATCCGCCGCATGGGATTAAAACCTATCGGAATTATGCCCCAGCAGAGCCAGCCGAATTCCTCAGCTTCTTTGACTTCGTCAAATCATCGCGAAGCTATCAAAAAGATCTATGTCGCGGCCTTGGCAGGAACAGCAAACAAATCCATTTTGTTCAGCTCGGCTTTGCCGCAAGAAGGGCGCACCACGCTTGTCTTTAATCTTGCTCACTATTTAGTGTCCTTGAACAAGAAGGTACTTGTGATCGATGCAGATTTTGTGAAGCCAATGTTAACGCATTTGAGCAAAATCGAAGAAGGCCCTGGATTAATGGAAGTTCTAAATGGCGTTGCCAATATCCGTGATGTAATTGTGAACGCACAAGGCGGATACGCTCTAATGCGCCGAGGCGACATGGTGAAATTGTCCCCTGAAGGAATGGCATCTCAATCTTTTGACGCCATGATGACGTTCCTTAAGAAAGAATTTGATTACATCCTGATTGATTCAGGCCCCGTCCTCTCTCACTCGGAATCAGAAGTTCTCTCCAAGAAAGTCGATGGTATCATTATCGTGACCGAATGGATGAAAACATCCAGAAAGAACGTATTGAACATGGTGACAACTTTGCGCGATATCTCTGCACCGGTTTTGGGCGTTGTCCTCAATCAGGTAGACCTTGATCGGTATAAGAAAGTGACCGCAGGCTCTGACTTCCTTTTGGCCAGAGCGAATTAGAAAAAAGGTAAAATAGAACAGATTTATTGTGAATCAGGGATATAAACGCACTTTAAAAATAATCATGATCGGCGGGTGGCTTGGCTGTTTGCTCGTCATGGGGGCGTTATCCCTAACACCTGATCTATTCACGGCAGGACACAACGAAGACAAGAACCTCCATATGTTGGCCTACGCAGTCATGACCGCCGGAGCTTTGGCAATTTTACCCGGAAGAAAATCGGTCGTCACAGCGGTTATTTTTCTGTTTTGTCTGGGGTGGGGCGTAGAATATGCCCAATCCGTCATTGGGGGGCGCGAGTCCTCATTAGAGGACGGGTTGGCAAACATGAAAGGAATGGCGTTAGGTGGTATTGCAGGTTTCTTGATAAAACGGGGCTGTAAAAAGCCTGCAATGAAAATAACGACCTAAGACTAAGAAATTCCAAAAGTAAGCATGAAAATGGGCAAAAAAAGTTTAGCAACATCCCGCCAAAGCATGGAGCAAGAAAACAGCCTCCTTGTTCAGCGCGGTGCGATATTGCTATTGGCCCCTGTCATTTTTTTATCGACATTCCCTGTGCAGGCAGCAGAGCTGAGCGAACGCTATCAGCAAACATTAGAATCAACCGAAAAATCGCATAAGGGCATTCGAGCAGGATCGTTTGTCTTTCTTCCGGCACTAGGTATTAAAACAGAGTTTGATGATAATATAGATAACAGTAAAGATAATAAAACAGAGGATATTGTGACAGCAGCATCAGGTGCTGTAGCATTTTCATCTGACTGGAGCCGCCACAACGTAACGATAGGAACCAGCCAGACAAAGGTATCTTATAAAGAACGTAAAGACAGAAATGCAACCACGGGAAGTTATTTTATTCGCGGTCGCTACGATCTCACCAAAGAAACAGAGCTGAACTCATCTTTTACAAGGTCCAAACGCCACCTAAATCGCGGGACAGGTTCAGATCTGGATGTTGCCAATCCTATTGATTACTGGGTCGATACTCTGACGGTAGGATTTAAAAGAACGCTTGGCATGATTCAGGTTGCTCTCGATGGCCGTCACATTGTCTCGACCATTTTGGATAAGGCAAAAGCCTTTGGTACCGATTACGAGAAAAAAGAGTCGAACGGAATTGGTGGGAGAGTGACCTATGTCAGCTCTCCGGGAAATACAGTCTACCTTGCCACTAATTATACGGATAACAGCTATAATTTAATCGACGGTTCAAAAAGGGATACGCGGTTATTGGACGCACGAGTAGGGGGAACATACACCCCCAACGGGATATACAATGCAGGTCTATACACGGGCTGGCAACGCCATACAGACCATTCAACGGACGAAGAACAAAAATTATTCTCTTTGGGTGGAAATTTTCAATGGAACATAACCCGCTTGACGAATTTGGAATACAGCTATGAGAAGTCCTTCCGCGAAGGCGAAGCTGCAGCCAATGATACGGCAGAAATTACGGCACAACAATTAACTCTCGGTAATAGATTCACACCCAATTGGAACGGAAATATATCCCTCCGCCGCGAAGATTTTGAGTACACCTCAAGCGGTGCGACCAATTCAACAATTTATATCGGGAAAATAGAAAATTCCTTTTCTCTTACCGACTCGTTAGATCTGAATATCGGTCTGTCACACCAAAGAAAAGAGGCAGACGATAGGGATAGCGAATATAAAAGCAACAATGTATATGTATCCTTTACCTATATTTATTAACAGGAAGAATAGATGATGACACAACTCACAAATCATCCGGCGTGGAAAGCCTTAAACGATCATCACCATGAAATGAGAGATTTATCTCTTCGTGAAGAATTGGCTCATGAAGGGCGTTTCTCTGATTTGTCGCGTGTGGCTTGCGGAATTCTTTTTGATTTTTCAAAGCACCTTGCAAATAAGGAAACGATCAATTTGCTTGTGGATTTGGCACACGCTGCAAAAGTTGATGAAATGCGCGCCAAGATGTTTGCGGGTGTTAAAATCAACAACACCGAAGACCGTGCCGTTTTGCATACGGCGTGTCGCGCGCCTGAAACCGCTGAAGTCGTCGTGGACGATGAAAATATAATACCGTTCGTGCATCAGGTTCTCTCTCAAATGGAAGATTTTACGCACGCCGTCAGATCGGGCGAGCATAAAGGCTATACAGACGAAGCAATCACCGATGTTGTGAATATCGGGATCGGCGGCTCTGACCTTGGCCCACGCTTTGTAGTCGAAGCCCTGCAAGAAGATGGTTCCGGCCCCAAAGTCCATTTTGTCTCCAATGTGGATGGTCAAGATATTGCCTCGGTACTTAAAAAACTAAAACCGGAAACAACTTTGTTTGTTATCGCGTCCAAAACATTTGCGACCGAAGAAACAATGTTAAACGCCCAAATGGCAAAAGACTGGCTTTTAAAATCGGCGACAACAGACGCAATCCCGAAACATTTTGTGGCCCTATCGACCAATGCGAAAGGTGTAAAGGACTTCGGCATTTCCTTGTCCAATATGTTCCCGTTCCGTGATTGGGTCGGCGGACGCTATTCCTTGTGGTCTGCCATAGGTCTTTCTATCTCTTTGGCTGTCGGGTTTGATAATTTTAGAAAATTATTGGACGGCGCCCACGATATGGATCAACATTTCCAAAATGCCGAACCGAAAGACAACGTACCGCTTTTAATGGGAATGTTGGGGGTCTGGTACCGCAACTTCTATAACTACAGCGCACATCTTTTGCTGCCCTATGACGTGCGCATGGACAAGATGGCAAAATTTATCCAACAAATGGATATGGAATCAAACGGCAAGGCCGTTGATCGTGAAGGCCATCACATGAGCTATGCAACTGGCCCACTGATTTTCGGAGAACCGGGAACAGACAGCCAACATTCATTCATGCAATGGGTGCACCAATCCGCAGATGTTGTGCCTGTTGATTTTATGATCTGCAAAGAACCACATCATGCGCTGGCTGCAAACCACGCATCCTTGTGTGCGAACTTCCTCGCGCAAAGTCGTGCGTTGGCACTGGGGCAAACATTGGAAGAAGCAAAAGGCGATCCGTCTCGCGTCTTCACGGGCAATCGCCCATCCACATCTATTGTCTTGCCGAAATTATCTCCCTACCATTTGGGTGCATTGATAGCGGCCTATGAACATAAAGTTTTTGTTCAGGGTGTTGTCTGGGGGGTAAACTCTTTTGACCAGCCGGGCGTTGAACTGGGTAAAAAGCTGGCAAAACCGATCAAGGAAATATTGGAAGGTCGCACGCCGAATGCGGGAATGGATAGCTCGACATCACATTTAATTAATGTCCTTATGCCAAGATAAGCGAGAGGCGTACCTATCCGCCCCCCTGCCTGTCATCGCGAGCAACTGCAAGGCGCGCGGCGATCCAGAGAAAACTTAGTTGGCGTATAAGCCAGCTTAGCCGGAGCCGGGTGGGAAGGGATGTAAAAATGTACGGTTCTTAACTGGAAAGACTCTATAAAAGAAGACTATAGCGGAATTAAGCAGCCGCTTTTTTGGCCTTGCCCAGCATAGCTTTGCCTTCATGATAGGCACGGAGTTTTTCCATCATATATTCGGCCACTTCATCAGAAATAGAGTCCTTATCCAAAGCATAGGCAATGTTGGCTTTAACAAAACCGACTTCGCTACCGCAGTCCAAACGTTCGCCCTCAAATGCAAATCCGTGGAACGACTGATCTTGGATCAAATGAACCATAGCGTCCGTCAATTGTATCTCTCCGCCTGCACCTTTTTCATGACGATCCAAATAATTGAAAATTTTAGGCTGCAAAATATAGCGACCGAAAATAGCCATGTTGGACGGGGACTCTTCTGCTTTTGGTTTTTCAACCAAGCCCTTAACGGAAACAGTCTGACCGTCACGGGATGTGATATCAAGCATGCCGTACTTGGATGCATCCTTCATGTCAACTTCACAGGTCGCAACAATGTTGCCGCCGTGTTTATTATAGGCATCCATCATCTGTGCCAAACAGCTACGCTCATGACGGACGGTGTCATCAGGAAGAATAATCGCGAACGGCGCATCACCCACCAATTCCTTGGCGCACCATACGGCGTGTCCAAGACCAAGCGCAACTTCTTGAGAAGCAGTTTGGATAGCACCTTCAGGGAGAGAAGAGGCTTTTACTTTTTCAATTTGCTCAACCTTGTTGCGTTTCTCTAACATATCCATCAAAGCCTGAGGACATTCGAACTGGCGGATCAAAACGTCCTTGCCGGAACTAATCACGAAAATAAATTCCTCAATACCCGCTTGGCGAGCTTCTTCGACAGCCATTTGAATGAGCGGGCGGTCAAGGATGGTTAGCATTTCTTTGGGCATGACTTTGGTGGCAGGCAAAAGGCGCGTGCCAAGTCCGGCCACAGGAAGGACGGCTTTACGGACAGGTTTAATCTGTTCTGACATAGGTGGGGTCTCCTGATAATTTTCTGACAACGGACTTATGACACAAAGCAGCATAAAAGTCCAATTATTATGGTAAAAAACAGCGGAATTTCAAAAGAAAAACCAAAAAATCCTAAAAATGCGGATCATCCGCAGCGAGGCTTCAATACTGGCTTTTGACTTGCTCTTCAAGGGAATAATGTCTAGAAAAAGGAATAATCATAACCTTTTTGCTGCAAAGCATTAAAAATCTTGAATTACGAAGCCTAAACGCTATGGTGTGGCAGACCTGAATAAAGAGACCTTAATAAAGAGACCTTAATAAAGAGACCTTTCTGAAAGGAAACAGAATGACTTTGAAACCAAATACCGAAAATTATGAACGCGACCGCCTGATCGAAGAAAGCGGCTTTCGCGAATATGATGCACGTTGGTTGTTTCCTGAACAATTAAATTTGCGTGGAATTCAGGCTCTGGGAATGGGGATCGGAACCATCATGCACGAACGCGGGATTACCCCGCCGACCATCGTTGTGGGGCATGACTACCGCTCTTATTCAGCCTCTATTAAAAATGCTCTGATCGTGGGCCTAATGGCTGCGGGCTGCAAAGTCCGTGATATTGGATTGGCTCTCTCTCCTGTGGCTTACTTCGCGCAATTCGAATTGGATTGTCCTGCCGTTGCAATGGTCACAGCCAGCCACAATGAAAACGGATGGACAGGCGTCAAGATGGGCATCAATCGTCCATTGACGTTCGGGCCTGATGAAATGTCCCGCCTGAAAGAAATTGTAAAAACAGAAAGCTTTGATCTGCGTGAAGGCGGCTCATATGAATATGTCGAGAATTTGAAATCCCGTTATATCGCAGACCTGACGAAAGACGGAAAAATCTCCCGTAATCTCAAAGCCGTAGTGGCCTGCGGAAACGGAACGGCAGGAGCCTACGCTCCTGAAGCATTGCGCGCAATTGGTGTGGATGTTGTCGAAATGGATTGTGAACTTGATTACACATTCCCGCACTACAACCCGAACCCTGAAGATTTGGAAATGCTCCATGCGCTCAGCAAAAAAGTGATCGAGTCAGGCGCAGACATTGGTCTGGGATTTGATGGAGACGGCGACCGTTGCGGTGTCGTGGATAATACAGGCGACGAAATTTTCGCAGATAAAATGGGTGTCATTCTGGCTCGTGACTTGGCAAAACAACATGACAAGCCATGCTTTGTGGTGGATGTGAAGTCAACTGGCCTCTACAGCACAGACCCTGTGTTGAAAGAACTGGGCGTTAAAACCGACTACTGGAAAACAGGACATTCCTACATGAAACGCCGCGTCAACGAAATTGGCGCATTGGTTGGCTTCGAGAAAAGCGGTCACTATTTTTTCAATGAGCCTCTGGGCCGCGGTTATGATGATGGTGTTTTAACCGCCGTGACCATCTGCCGTTTGATGGATCGTAACCCTGATAAATCTATGGCGGATCTGAAGAACGATCTTCCGAAAACATGGGGCTCACCAACTATGTCCCCGTTCTGCCCAGACAACAGAAAATATGGAGTAGTGGAAGAGGCCGTTGCATACTACCAGAAAATGAAGGACGCAGGCGAAACCATTCTGGATCAAAAAATAGTTGATCTGGTCACTGTCAACGGCGTGCGCTTTACATTGGAAGACGGGACATGGGGACTGATCCGGGCCTCCTCCAACAAACCGTCTCTGGTTGTCGTGGTAGAAAGCCCTGTCTCAGAAGATGCGATGTTTGGAATGTTTGAATCAATTGATGCCATGCTAACCAAGAACTTCTCCGAAGTCGGAGAATACGATCAAAAAATATCCCGCAAATCCGAATCGGCATAATTGTAAATAGAAATAGAAATTAAAAAGCCCTGTTAAAGGGCTTTTATTTTTTGAAGAATGTCTTTGTAAGCTTCAAGGCTTGCAATCACGATAGGGTCATCTGATTGGGCGACATCGCGCCCGTACATATCCATGTAACGATGAATATCCTCTTCGCGGCAAATCCCTTCCTGACGCTCGAACACGTGGCAAGGCGCATCGGAAAGATTAGCCATGGCGTGAATACTGCCCTTGGGGATAAAAATTTCTTCACCGGACTGAAGGGTAATAACGCGCTCATTCAAAATAACGGTTAAAGTGCCTTCAACCACGCGCCAAGTCTCTTCACGCATATCATGAGATTGAAGAGAGAGGATGTTGGCAGGGCTAACAATAATCAGTTTCTCGCAAAACTCGCCCTTATCACTGGTGCCGACATCCGTGACTTCATAAGTGCCCCAGGGACGGGCGTCCCTGTCACCAATAGAATAGGCCTGCAGAATGCTGCGATGGGGCATTAAAGTCTCCTCAATTAATTTATGGGAAGACTCATGCACAATTCACAAAGAAAATGCAAGCTCATTAAGCCATGAATTAGGATATTGTATTGAGCAACGTCCTGAGATCAATAGCCAAGAACTCGTGACCTCGGCTCGACGGGTGGGTAGAGTCTGCCGCCGTATAATTAGCAGTAGAGCCATCCACCTTCCACTTGAACGGGTCTGTCCCCTTAACGGATGTTGTGTCAAGGATGTAATCAATCGTATTATCAGCGAGCTTTGTATCAAACCATGTCCGCAAATCTTCAATCTCCCCACCTGACTGCCATCTTGCGTCAAGATAGGTTTGGTTTGCTTCTGTAGTCCAGTTATCAGTAGAAGTTGTTCTAACACAAAGGTCAGTCCTGATAATTTTCTCAATCCCAGCAGCCCGCATATCAGACCAGATTGTGGCAACATGGGTTTGAATGGTCGCATTATCAGGATCATTCGTGCCAAGCTCGTCAATTCCAAAACGCGCATATTTATAAAGCTGCTTTGATTTTACATTGCTCCCCGTAAAGTGGGATGATGCCGCAGAAGATCGTGCAAGGTTAAGGCAGGGTTTTAGGCTGGCAGTCGTATTGGACGTATCACGCATAGCCCGTTGCATATATCCCACCCCATGTATGCGTATAGGGTCGGTTGATAATCCTGTTCCCATTGCGTAAGTAGCGTTATCGTTTACGCTCTCAGCAATACTGTCACCAACAACTACAAAAGAAGGCTGATCCACCAATGGACGCCCCCAAACCATAGGCCGGAAACCATTTGAGCGAGTTTGTAAGCTTCCAGCGCCCGTGAATGTAATAACACCAGTACCGTCAATATTATCAACCGTGTAATCTGTACTAAGGAAAAGGGTCGTCTGTTGGGTTTGACCCGTGTAATCATTTACTTTCGCAGCTGTGTAAGGAATAACATCAACGCCAGCAACATCAACCTTTGTATGACAACGAAGCTCAAGAATATCGCCTTTGGTAAATTTAGAAACACCAAATGCGGAAGCGGGAATCTCGTCACTTTTTTGGTCAACTGCCCCGGGGGTTATCTCGAATGTTCTTGAACCAGACCAAGTGGCAGGGGCATTGGTTGAATTATAAACAACGGCAATTTTCTGGACATGAACAGAATTAGGAACGTTTATTTCACCCCCTGCACCACCTGATCCGCTTTGCGTCCATCCATTGAGAGATAGACAAATCGAAGAGCAATCTTGACCAAAAGCCAAGAAATATCGTGATATCTGGCTGTCAGCCCCACTACGTATCTCTGTTCCCGTTTGAACGCGGTTTTGTGTGACAACCGTTCGAAGGGCTAATGGAGCGGCGTTTGCAGCACTCAAAAAAGACCCCAAGTTCAATCCTAATTTTAAACCAAGCATATTTGCCCCTTATTTTGTGATTAAAGTTAAAGACTCAGCTTTATTTCTGCAATCCATCCACGCCGCTTTTCCATCAATAACATATTCCGCTACATCTTTCTGAGTAAAATTTCCATTCGGCTCTTCTGGGTAGTCTGCGCAGATATTTTCTGCCTTCATATGGGAGTTTTTCCCCGATTGTATAAAAAACTCATTCAATGTCTCGCAGCCGCTCAAGGGTATTGCGCAGAACAGGATAAACAGGGCCGTCTTCTTCGTTTCCATTTTTAAGTGCCTTTTTTTGATTTTGAATAAACTGATCTTTTTCTGACTGTTTTTGTGCGAGGAACTCTGAATAAAGCCTCATTTGCTCAATATTAGCCTTTAATACCTCATTTTCGGCCCGTAGATGCTCAGCGTTGCACTCTTCTCTCTCGGACGCCTGTATCTTACCTTTGATATAAAAAAGCCCCCATGCGGCTAAAATAACGGCAAAAGCCACTAAATAGACACGAGGGGGGAGGCTCACAATGGAGGAGA
Organism: Alphaproteobacteria bacterium; assembly: GCA_020442425.1. Taxonomy (GTDB): domain Bacteria; phylum Pseudomonadota; class Alphaproteobacteria; order Micavibrionales; family Micavibrionaceae; genus UBA1573. The sequence continues at coordinate 20,236 of JAGRKB010000079.1, forward strand.
AAGCCGATTTTATTATGATCCAAAAAAACGCCACAGCCAGAAAACCTTTCTTTCTGATTTTATAGCATGTTCTTTTTTAAAAAGCACCTTATCGACACATCGGCGAATAGCTTCAGCTTCTGATATGTTATGAGCATGGGCGGCAGCTTCAATTGCGCGTGCCCGTTTTTC
>JAGRKB010000080.1 GCA_020442425.1 Alphaproteobacteria bacterium
TTGCCGGATGCCCGCCGGAGTTTATAAACAGGGGCGGGCATGACAGCAGGCCGGCTCATTCATCCACGGCTAAAGCCCCATTTCTTTGTACTGTTCTGTCTTCGACCGCATAAAAAATGTGCCATCCTCTCTGACACAAGCCCCCATCTATTCTCCCCCGCTCACAAAAACTCTTAACCTTGTTATCCCCTCTCACACCACCACCTCCTCGTCATCCCCGCTCACACCACAACCTCCCCGTCATCCCCGCGCAGGCGGGGATCCGGTCAATACCTCTCTGTCATTGCGAGGAGCATAAGCGACGACGCAATCTAAACATTCTAATGGATAGCAACGCGCCTTTCAGGTGCTCGCGATGACAGGCAAAAGTTATAAAAACTCTCTATTCACGCGAAGTCCCGAAGAACCGAAGAAAAAACACAATCCATTCCCCATTCGCAACCCCGTGCCTGACACGAAGTCTTTCCCGCCGCTTCTTTTTTCTCTTCGAGCCTTCGTTCCTTCGCGCAACGCTTAATATCGTCATTGCGTTCTCTGCGTGAACGACTTGAGTATTCTCCAATTTGATCGAAACCAACATTAGGAATAAAATCCTTTACATTTTCCTGTGTCTTTGTTAGGATAATCCCGCGTACAGAATGCGCCATGCACCCCGACCTAAACCGGTCGAGAGATCGTGCGCCTAAACAAACCCAAAAAACGGAAAAAATACCCCTGAAATAAAAAAAAATCGAGAAACGAACTGAGTTTGACCTCGAAAAGCACATACGATAAACACGTACATCGAACTTTAAAAAGAGAAGAATATGTCAGCCGGATTTTTAGCCCTCCTCGACGACGTAGCCGCCATCATGTCAAAAGCGGCCGCCAGTACAAAAATGGTTGCAACGTCCATGGACGATATCGCGGCCATGACTGGAACAGGCGCAAAGGGAGCCAGTGCCATTGTCATCGACGACATTCCGGTAAACGCACAAACAGTCACCGAATATCAAATTGATCCCAAAAAAGAGCTGCCTATCATCCGTGCCATTGAAAACGGATCAATGATCAATAAACTTTTTGCCATTCCATTGGCACTTCTTTTACATGAGTTCGCCCCCCAACTTCTCAATCCCATTCTGGCACTGGGAGGGGCATATCTAGGATATGAAGGCGCAGAAAAAGTCATTCATGCCATTGAGATGAAATTTTTCAACGCAGATCATAAAGAAGACGAAACATCTCAAACGGCAAAATCGCAGGAGGAGTTTGAAAGAAAGCTCATTAAGGGAGCAATCCGGACAGATCTGGTCATGTCTATCGAGATAACTTTTATCGCACTCGCAAGTGTCCTGGAATATAAGCCGGATCAACATTGGCTCTTACTGCTGGTCGCTTTATTGATCATAGGATTTATAGTGACCAAAGTCATATATGGATTGGTCAAAGGTTTGATCAGATTGGATGACCTAGCTCTCCACTTGGATACAACAGCTCTCGACAACCGCGTCGGGCAATTTAAGAAAAAAATAGCGAGCCTGATTATCAAAGCCTCCCCTTGGATATTAAAAGGCATGTCGGTTATTGGTGCCGCCGCCATGCTCTTCATCAGTGGAGAACTTCTATCGTTGCAATTCACGAGCATTAGAGGTTTTCTACATTACATATCTGAAAATCCTCTCGTTACCTTTCTGGGATTCTCGATTGTGGGGCTCGGACTTGGCAGCCTAATCGTTGGAGTAGAAATATCAGCCGCAAAACTACTGAACAAAATCAGGTTCAAAGCAGCATAGAGATAAAAAGACCCGATGTTAGGAGGAGACTAACATCGGGCTTCATATGGTCGGTCTATGGTGTCTATAAGGTGTGGTGATCACCTTATATTTACATAATCTCATATAAATGTGGCAAAATTGTGTTCAAAATCACTTTTTACGAGATTTTTTATAAAAATTTATAAAAACTTTTGATTTCAAGGACTTAATGACAAAATGTCGCACTTGGGCAGTGTCAAAATCAACCGGAAATAGGACAAATTACCGAGGGTCGCATACTGAGCAAATACCACGTCTTTTAGAGCTTGAAGGGGTGACAGTAAACCCAATCATAGAACCTGCCGCAAACCCAAAAATTGAAGGCATAAGTCCCATAAACATAATACCAGTCCCAACAATCCCATGCCCTAAATCGGTCATTATGATAGATTCTTCATTATAATCTATATGCCATTGAATCTCAGATTTGGCACAAAAGTCCAAATTTTTAGCCCCTCGCTTTTCACAATTTTTTTTGAATTGCTGAAACAGGGGACTCTCAGTATCATCAAGCGCAGCGCGTAACTGCTGATTCCCGTCACGAGCTGCCTGGCGCATCTTCTCCGGATTAAAAAGAGAGTCGGCTCCAACAGAAAATGATTCTGCTGTCAAACGACTCATCATAGGGATCGCATGTATTAATGCAGCCCCGACAAAAGCAGAAATCAAAGTATTTCTTCCAAGTTTAGTCATGCTATCAGCCTCCCAAAACAGACTCTGTAAATATTTACTTGACCCTAGACATTGTCAGAAAATATGTCAATTGCAATGATGCCTATTTCCATCCTTTTTGAAAAAAGAACCCGCTGTCAGGGGGGCTAACAGCGGGCTTCAGTGATGGTCGGTCTATGGTGTCTTGGGTTAAGGTCTTTTAGCTGAACTAATCGGTCCTTATAATTATATATTCCCATAAAACAGGCATGGCGTCCAGTGCAAAAACAGAAATTATCCTTAAGAACCAACAACTTAACCAAAGTATAGCATTACGTTACACCCCCTAACCTTTCGAGGGAGGTCGTATAACCCTATAGCCTTGTAACTCGTGGAAATTTTTACACTTTCTTATTGTTTTCAGACGATGATAGACTGTCCTGACTGCGTCGGGACTTCATTTCATTAACACTCAATACATTTCACACCTTGAGGCATTACTATGACACGCGCTGGCCACGATACGCTGCAAACACGCAAAACACTGACAGTCGAAGGCAAGAACTACGACTATTTCTCTCTAAAAGAGGCACAAGCCAAAATAGGTGACTTATCTCGCCTGCCTTACTCGCTTAAGGTGCTGTTTGAAAATCTGCTCCGTTTTGAAGACGGCCGCTCCGTACAGGTTGAAGATATTGAATCCCTGAAAACATGGTTGAAAGATAAAAAATCAACGCAAGAAATCGCTTACCGCCCTGCTCGCGTTTTGATGCAGGATTTTACAGGCGTACCTGCTGTTGTGGATTTGGCCGCCATGCGTGAAGCCATGGGATCATTAGGCGGCAATCGTCAACGTATTAACCCTCTGACAGCTGTTGATCTGGTGATTGACCACTCCGTGATGGTCGATGCCTTCGGTAAAGCCGACTCATTCCAGAAAAACGTGGACATAGAATTCGAACGCAACGGCGAACGCTATGCCTTCTTACGTTGGGGGCAAACCGCTTTCAAAAATTTCCGTGTTGTACCTCCGGGCACAGGCATTTGCCACCAAGTAAACCTCGAATATTTGGCACAAACCGTCTGGGTTGAAGAAGACGAAGACAATGCTGGTATCCAAATCGCCTACCCTGACACATTGGTCGGAACAGACTCTCACACAACTATGGTCAACGGCCTAGGTGTTCTCGGATGGGGTGTCGGCGGTATAGAAGCCGAAGCCGCTATGCTCGGACAACCTGTATCAATGTTGATCCCCGAAGTCATCGGTTTCAAACTCACAGGAACCATGAAAGAAGGCACAACGGCAACCGACCTCGTTTTGATGGTCACACAAATGCTGCGTGCCAAAGGCGTGGTCAACAAATTCGTTGAATTCTATGGCCCGGGCCTCGATAATTTGACATTGGCCGACCGTGCTACGATTGCCAACATGGCCCCTGAATATGGTGCAACCTGCGGATTTTTCCCCGTAGATGCCGAAACAATTCGCTATATGAACTTCACTGGTCGTGACCCCCACCGCGTGAAATTGGTTGAAGCCTATTGCAAAGAACAAGGCATGTGGCGCGATGCTAATACACCTGACCCTGTCTTTACAGACTCTCTGGAACTTGACCTTGGAAATGTTGAACCGTCACTTGCCGGACCAAAACGCCCACAAGACCGCGTTCCTCTCTCTAAAATGCCTGACTCAATTAAGGCTATCGTTCCTGAACGCCGCTCGATCCCTGTCGAAGGCGCAAACTATAAACTTGATGACGGCGCCGTTGTGATCGCAGCGATTACATCTTGCACAAACACCTCCAATCCGTCTGTATTGGTCGCAGCAGGCCTCGTAGCCCGCAAAGCCGTGGCAAAAGGTTTGAATGTAAAACCATGGGTCAAAACATCCTTGGCTCCGGGGTCTCAGGTTGTTACTGACTACCTCAATAAAGCTGGCCTTCAGGCTGACTTGGATAAACTCGGATTTAACTTGGTCGGTTACGGATGTACAACTTGTATCGGAAACTCCGGCCCTCTTCCCGCTCCAATCGCAGGCGCAGTTGAAAAAGGTGATCTGACAGTCTCTGCCGTTCTCTCGGGCAACCGAAATTTCGAAGGCCGTGTCTCTCCATATGTGAAAGCAAACTATCTGGCCTCACCGCCGTTGGTTGTAGCTTACGCATTAGCTGGAAACACCCATATTGACTTGCTCAATGAACCACTGGGCACGGGCAGCGACGGACAACCTGTCTATCTGAAAGACATTTGGCCAACCAATACGGAAGTCCGTGAAATGGTTGAGCACTGTCTGACATCTGATATGTTCAAATCCCGTTATGCCGACGTTTTCAAAGGCCCTGAGCAATGGCAAGCCATTAGTGCAGACGCAGCAGGCGAAGTCTATAACTGGGATGACAAATCAACTTATGTCGCCAACCCGCCATACTTCCACGGCATGGGCAAAGACCCCCGCGGTTTTGCAGACATCAAGAATGCAAATATCTTGGCTTTGTTTGCGGATTCAATCACAACCGACCACATCTCGCCTGCCGGAAACATCAAAAAAGATTCTCCTGCCGGTAAATATCTGATGGAAAACGGTGTCGCCGTTGCAGACTTCAACTCCTACGGTGCACGCCGCGGAAACCACGAAGTCATGATGCGCGGAACATTCGCCAACATCCGTATTAAAAACGAAATGCTGGACGGCGTCGAAGGCGGCATGACCCGTTATGTCCCATCTGGCGAACAAATGCCGATCTATGACGCTGCGATGAAATACAAAGAAACAGGCACACCGCTTGTTGTGATCGCAGGTAAAGAATACGGCACAGGTTCCAGCCGTGACTGGGCAGCAAAAGGCACAATCCTTTTGGGCGTCAGAGCTGTCGTTGCAGAAAGCTTTGAACGTATTCACCGCTCCAACTTGGTTGGCATGGGCGTGCTTCCATTGGTTTTCAAGGACGGTATGACCCGCAAGGATCTGAACCTAACTGGCGATGAAACCATCAGCATCACAGGGATTGAGAACGGCATCACACCGCGTATGGACATCAATATGACGATCACACGCAAAGACGGCTCAACCGAAACCGTCAAACTGATGTGCCGCATTGATACACTCGATGAAGTGGAATACTACAAAAACGGAGGCGTTCTGAACTACGTTCTACGCTCCCTAGCCTCTTAATTGAAATCAAAGAAAATTTAAAAAGAGCTCTTTTGGAGCTCTTTTTTTATTCTTAAAATCAATTTCTAAGACAAATCCTGATCCAATAAAAGAGCCTGAAAAGCTTCCGCTTCTCTAGCCAACGCAGGGAAATCAGGTCTCTCAGGACGATAATGAACTTCAAGCAAACTTTCTAAATTCTCTATCTCTTCATTGAGAACGCGCAATCGAGATAAAGCAGAAATATTCTCCTGCGCTTCGGAAGAAGTCGTACTATTTACTATCTTGCGACGGATTTTTTCATTATTCATCCCTAAGCGGACAGATAACTGAATTCCCTCTAGAAAAGCCGCACAGCTATTAAGGCATTGATACGGGGTAACACTTAAATCAGAAGTTCTCTGCTCGGCGATAAAATTAAAAGTCGTGCTCTTATGAGGATTACGCAAGATCATCCCGCATCGTCCGGCCTGAGCCTTCACGTGGGCAACCATACCGATATTGGAACTGTGAGAAATAGAGACATCACGTCCCATTTTCTTAAAAGCTTCCTCGGCGATCACAACGGCATGATCATAATTCCCAGGGTTTTTCAGATCGCATTTCTCGATAACATCCAGAAAAGGATGATATTTCCCGGATGAAAAAATTGGACGCCCCTCATGATAGACACAAATCCACGGGTCATCACAATATTTGACATCATGGCGGTTTTGAATCATCGCCCATACTTCGTCAAAATTATATTTTGTTCCACGCAATAAAATAGGGCCCGAACGCAAGAAAGACTGCACAATCTGAGCGGCCATACGAAGAGCAGAATGCATGATTCGTGAACGAATAACAAAAACTTCGACGACATCTCCGCGTTTGTTGGTCAAGGGAATCACCAGACGGTTGCTAAGAGCTTCAATTGACTCATGATCGCCATCATCCTGAACATCCCTGTCCCGAATTAAAAAGCGCTCTCTCAACAATGTAGTATTTAATTCCAAAATAATCAGCTTTTCAAATAAGGTCTAAGCTCGAACTATACCTTAAATACCTTGAATAGAAAACGCCCAAAAGAAAACAGGCCTGCAAAATCTAGCAGGCCCGCTCTTTCACATCCCCCCTAAACCAAAACTAACCCAATCAATTCCATTTAAGAAAGACAGATCCGTTTGTCCAGGACATTATGCCACCCTATAATTTTATTGTTAGCTTCGAAATTATCTTCTTTTGTGTCTGTCCGGATAATCAGGAGCTAAGGTGTCTCACAATGTAAAACGATCCTAACAAACCGGATTAAACACGAATTTAATATTCCCTAAAATTTGAGATAAATTGAAACAGCCTCTATGGGCAACCGGCATCTTGATGAATGGCTGTCGCCTTCTGGATAATCCAATACCGGAAACAAATAGACCCAGCAGCACAAGCGCGCTCAGCACCAGCCCCCGGCGTAGTGTCTGTCGTAATATTAAGGGAAGCAGCTCCACGTTGATCAATCACCTCGGCCTCACATTCAGCAAATCGATCATCCAGACGCGTCAAGGCACTTTCAATAAAGGAATCCGTCTTTGAGCTGGAAATAGTAATAGCAACGCCATCAGCCCCATTATAATACTCCCATTCGCCAAACATCGCTGGAGCAGGTGGCATAAACTTACCCGATGCACCACCAAAAATTCGGGCGTGATCCTGATTATTTGAGCCAGATCCACCTGGATTTCCTGGGCAGCGTATAAACTTCACCGTATCATCAGGATCAGTTGGGGGATCCGCCGTCTGACTATCAAAATATGGATCGCTTGGATTAATGGGATACGGTGCATTTTCTTGCTCGGTTGTAGTCAGCTCTGAATCCTGATCCGGATGCGTCAAAACACATTCAGAAATCGCCGCCGTAATAAAACCAATCTGACCATCCAATTCAGTAAAAACATTTGTGGCATTTTGGCTTTGAGCCTGCTGACCGGATGGCTCCATTAAACTAACAGTCAACGCCGCAAGCAGAGCAACAGCCACCAGAATATAAATCAAAGCACTCCCTTGATTCCCGCTGGCACTCGAAGAGATATCGGTTTTTGTATAATCATTACAATTGGCAACAAACATCACTATCTCCTTTTGGGAAAAAAGCCCGGAAAAGCTTCCGGGCCTATTCCAGATTTACAATCGTTTACAGAGCACGCCTAACGCTCAACCAAAACACCATAATAGACGTAGGTAACAGGTGTCGTCGCGTTGTTACCAATAAAGCAGCCCTGTGGTTGACCGTTAAGAATAGAACCAAGGCCGCTTCCGATAATAGCACCACCGGCACCAATACCTGGGTTTGCATCATCCATAACAGACGCATAATCGATACCATCAGCTGTCTCATCAGGGAAAGTGGTAGACAGTCCTAACTTGTTGTGAATGCTGGTACAAATCGATTGTTTCACACCAGGGAGGAACGCAATAATATCAGCAGAACCAACAGATGGAGCACCATCTGTACCAATATTATAAATCTCGTTCTCACTGTTAAACACCCAAGCTTTGGAAGCGTTTAATGATGTTTCAACAACACTATCAGGAGCCAATGCATAAATGGCACCACCACCGGACGGGTGAAATACACCGTAGGACGTATCAGTCAATGTACCAAAGTCAGCTGGCGGGTTAAATTCAAGAGTAGAAGGATCTACTGAATTAGAAATAACCATACGAGTGATAGAAGTTTTAATACCGGCAGGATATTGGGTAATCTGTGCAGAGTTTACCAGATTGGTCTCGCTACTGGCATCACCACCACCTGAACGCGTAGATTGCGTCACGGCATAAGACAGAGCCGCAAACAAAGCCACAGCAATAAGAATCAAAAAAAGGACATTCCCGGAATCGCCACGAGACATCCTCAGTGATCCATCAGGCTGTCCACCCTTAGCGTTTTTCAAAGAACTCATCATAACTATTATCTCCAATTCTGACTATTCAACGGTTACATGGTACTTGAGCTTGACGGTTTGTCAATCTTAAGCTTTTGAATCTTCACCTTTGCTTCAAGTGCATTTGTTTTACACTCTCGTCCGACACATAGACTTTCAACATTGACACGCCAACCGGCGCCGGCATTCACCAAATGCCCCAAAGCTTCACGAAATTTCGCATAATCAGTTGTTGAGCGCGACTGCACTGTTAATGCCCCTTTAGCAACTGTAAAATTAATTCCGGGATAAACTTGCTTAAAATCTTCAACGACCGAATCAAGCTCCTTCTTGTCTATTTCCATATAAGATATGGATGGGACCATAGGCTTTAAAGCTTCGCTTTGGAGCAATTCTGCTCTTAAATCTGTTAATTTTTGCATTTGCATGACGCTGAATAATCCCAGAGCGGCGACCATCCCCCAAGAAATGCCGGCAGCAATAAGCGCCCCTTTACCGCTATGCTGCGGTAATTTTTCAAGAAAATCATTCATATCCCCGGATGCTTGAGGACCAAAATATTTCTGAAAAGATCTAATATCGAAAGACCCGACTGCCACTACATTTTCCCAAGTGCAAATTTTGTATGATTGATAGATAAGGATATTCTAACCGGAACGGCTTAAAAGCATTTTAAGTTTAATTACAATTTTATGCAATCGCTAAAAAACAAAAAACGATAAAGGCACAAAAATATGCGCGAATCAATAAATTAATTTTAAATATCAATCAGTTAGAGCTTACACGCACTAAAATCAAATGTCTGGGCAGGAGAATGCCCAACAAAGCCACCATCTACTGGTCGCGCACATGCACTCGCAAAAGAATTGGGTAGACCGGAGTTGCAATTTTCGATTTTCAAATCGCCCCCCCATCGAGCAGCACTAACATCAACGGCATGAGGTAACAGACGCCCGGAATTATCCACTACAGGATCAGCGTTCACAAAAGTGACATCCCCCCCCAATTGGGCAAAAACAGCATCCCCTGCCTGAAGCTCTGAACCATTCAAATTCATTTCTAATCTCCAATTCAATAAAAAGCCTACCTAAGAAAAAGCCCACCTAAGCTGCGGCCTCAATCTTCACTTCAACACTGGCTACGGCAGAGATGTAAGCCGGAAACTGCTGCGCTCCCTGCAAAAATTCGACAAGTCCAACCTTTGCCTTTGATACCAAACGCTGCAAAACTTCCATACGAGAACAAGGAACTTCTCCCAATAAATCCTCGCCGGATAAGAAAACCAGTCCATTACGATGCACTTCAATCACCAAAGGCATATCCTTAGGCAAACTTTGAGGCACAATCACGACAATGGAATCACTCTCCCCCAGAAGGAAATCACAATTATCAAACACACCAGTCTCCATATGATTTTTATTAAAACCAATATGGCAAAAGAACATTAAAGTCTGATTAAAAAGGCTATTATTATAGGACTTAATTAAAGAGAAAATGTCGCAGGAGTGACAAGCTCCCCATGGCGCGAACATGTTGGCAGCGCCAACTCTAAGAACATCGGAGCCACCTGTTCGGCTGTACGCATATCGTCTCCTTGATACCCACCCGGAAAGACCTGAGCAAGCATATCTGTGTCCACAGCACCCGGACGTATCATGTTGACGCGTAGATTTGTTTGCTTGGTTTCTTCAGCCCATGTCTTAAATAGAAACATGACTGCAGCCTTGCTCACACCATACTGTCCGTTGAATGCCGTAGCATTTACCCCCATACCCGAGCCTGTCACCATAGCACGCCCCGCATCAGAGGCTTTCAACAGGGGCTCAAGCGTACGGATCAATTGCACATTAGAAAGAACATTGGTCGTCCATGTTTCTTTCCAGTCCTTGATCTTGGAGTGAGACACCAAAGTTTGATCTCCCAAAATCCCGGCATTAGCAACCAGAATATCAAGCCTCCCAAACCTCTCCAATATTGTTGGCCCAAGCGCTTCAAGCTCATAAATTTTGGACAGATCAAATGGCATCAAAGTCACATGACCATCACCATACAAAGCACGAATTTCATCATCAACATCTTCTAAACCCGACTTGGATCGAGCCAAAAGAATAACATGCGCACCCTCTTCAACGAACAATTTGGCAACAGCCGCTCCGATCCCGCGTGATGCACCGGTAATCAGCGCAACGCGATTCTCAAGTTTTCCGCCGCTCATTTAACAAGCCTTCTTCAACATACATTGATCCACAAGCTCAACGGGATAATCCCCTGTAAAACAAGCATCACAATATTGCGGATTTTCTGTTTGGCGTCCGTTTTCTCCCATCGCGCGATAGAGCCCGTCATCAGAAATAAACGCAAGGGAATCAACTCGAATAAAATCGGCAATCTCTTGAACGCTATGGGAGGACGCCAACAAATCTTCACGAGACGGCGTATCAATACCATAGAAACATCCGTGGGTAATCGGCGGTGAAGAAATTCGCATGTGAACCTCTTTTGCTCCGGCTTGACGCATCATCTCGACAATCTTGCGGGACGTAGTACCGCGCACAATCGAGTCATCCACCAAAACAATACGCTTCCCATCCACAACGCCCCTGTTACCATTATGTTTACGCTTCACACCCAAGTGACGGATTTTTTGCGTTGGCTCGATAAAGGTACGCCCGACATAGTGGTTCCGAATGATCCCAAGTTCAAAAGGCAAGTTCGCTTCTTGGGCATATCCGATAGCCGCAGGCACTCCACTATCAGGAACCGGAACAACCAAATCAACATCGCATGGTGATTCTTTGGCCAAATAAGCACCGATATTTTTGCGCATTTCATACACCGACTTCCCTTCAATCAAAGAATCAGGACGCGCAAAATAAATATATTCAAAAATACAAAAACGGGAAGGAGCCGCATCAAACGGACGATGACTTTGAATCCCCTCTTTAGAAATAACAACCAACTCACCCGGCTCGATATCCCGAACATAATCAGCCCCGATAATATCGAGCGCACAAGTCTCGGAGGCCAAAATATGAGCATCTCCCAACTTCCCCAAGACCAAAGGACGGAACCCATGAGGATCACGCACACCGATCATTCGCCCTTCCGCAAAACAAATCAGGGAATACGCCCCGTCGATCTGCTTCAGGGATTCAGTCAACCGTTCCAAAAAAGTCTTCTTCTTTGAAAGAGCCACCAAATGAATAATAACCTCGGTATCACTGGTACATTGAAAGATAGCACCATGACCGATCAGTTCATTCCTGATTTTAACGGCATTGGTCAAATTGCCGTTATGAGCAACAGTAAACCCGCCAAAAGACAACTCGGCATAAAGAGGCTGAACATTGCGTAATAGTGTCTCACCGGTTGTAGCATAACGATTGTGACCGATCGCACAGCGCCCAGACAAACGAGCAACAACATTGGCATCATTAAAAATATCATCAACCAACCCTAACCCGCGATGAACAATAAACGAACCTCCATCCTTATCTTCATCATATGAAACAATCCCCGAGGATTCCTGACCGCGGTGCTGTAAAGCATGAAGCCCCAACGCAGTCAACGTCGAGGCATCTTCATGTCCGTAAATTCCGAACACCCCACATTCTTCATGCATCTTATCATCTGAATAATTAATCATTATAGCCTCTCTGGCTGGCTGGTTTGTCATCGGGTTTAATTTGTTCAATCAGGGAATCGAGCCCATCACGCGCTTTCTCGTCATATCCATCCTGAGGGGCTGCAGAGTTTTTTTGATCTTCACTCAAACGCTTATCTCCCAAAACATCAATCTGGTGCAGCTTATCACGCGCTTTTTCTGCTGTCTTTTTGGCGTCCTCACTCTTGGGGAGGAAGCCGGACATCCAATCAGAAATCCCCTCAACATAGAAAATAGTTTGAGAACCGGAAAACCATTCTTTTTTGTTGTCATCCGGCAAAAAGGCATGAAACGGCAAATAAACCAGCCCTAAAAGCAACGCCCCACGAGCAACGCCAAAGAAAACTCCAAGGGTACGGTCAATAGCTCCAAGCCCGACCGCATGGGCGCTAGAAGCCAGAAAATGGCTGGCGACTTGCAGCAATACAAAAACTCCAACAAAAACCATGGCATACGCGGAAATATCAGCCACAAGCGCCATAGAAACCAAATCAAATAATTTCCCCGGATCTTGCCCCTCGACAACACCGAACCATTCGCGCACCATTGGCTTTATAGCCCCACCAAACAGCAACGCCGCCAAAGCTCCGCCCATAACTCCAAGAATAGTTAAAACCTCACGGATAAAGCCGCGATAAAACGAGACTCCGGCAGATAATAGAAGTACAAGCACAACGCCGATATCGATAAGGGCAGAAATAGACATAATACAAAACCTGATAAAGCTATGGATACCAAGATTTAATAAGCGAAATCAGTAACTTTTGCAAGTTACCTCTCGGATTTTTGTACAGCAGACAGATAAAAACGATCAAAAATTGCCCTATTTAATGGATTACTCTCCCGCCCCCACTCAGGATGCCACTGCACCCCAAGACAAAAGCCCCTGGAGCCACCTACAGAAACGGCTTCAATTGTCCCGTCCTCAGCCAGAGCCTCAACGCTTAATCCCACCCCTAAACGATGAATTCCTTGTTCATGCAAAGAATTGATTGTGTGGGCCAAACCGATCCCGTTTGATGCACAAATATCCGCCAATAAACCGCCCTCGGAAATCTCGACAGAATGCACATCGCGAAATTCATCGCGTTCAGAAGTTGCCTCTTTTGGAGCGCGATGATCAAACCGCCCGTCAATATCATGTAACCGCGGATATAAACTTCCGCCGAAAGCAACATTCAATTCCTGAAATCCGCGACAAATCGCCAAAAGCGGAACACCCTGCTCAATAAGCATCGGGATCAGCTCAAGATTAGTATCATCACGATCCGTATCAAACTTGGGAGCCTCTTCGACATAGTCACTGCCGTATCGAACAGGATTCATATTGGAAACCGCACCTGTTAAAACGACACCATCAACCAGATCAAGCCATCGATCAATCACGTCTTCCAAACTGGCCTTTCCGCGATGCCCAACAGACGGCAAGAACACAGGGACACATGGGAACGGTTCAATCACTGAGAAGAGATATTGCTCTTTAACCGAATAGCGCTTGATATCCCAACCTTGAGCATTCGGTTCTCTCGTCACGGAGGTTCCTATACCGATAACAGGAAGTTGAGACATACAAAGCTCCTTAACTTAAGAGTGATTAAGCACGTAAACGCGGTGTGGCGCCGCCTTCACGCAGCAAGGACGCCAAATCATCAAGATGACGCACCTCATGAATTTGCAGCCCATCAATTTTAGCCTGCTTTTTCTGTGACGAAAGACGCTCAGCCACACATCCACCGGTAAATCCAAGTTTAGCGGCTTCTTTCAAGCGCTGATCCGGTTGAGAGACCGCACGCACCTCACCCGATAAACCAACTTCACCAAAAAACACATATTCTGAGGGAACAGGACGCCCCTGCAGAGCGCTAATCAAAGCCGCAGCCACAGCCAAATCCGCAGCAGGTTCGGAAATGCGAATACCACCCGCCATATTGAGATAAACTTCAGACCCCGAAAACATCAATCCGCATCGAGCTTCCAGAACAGCCAAAATCATCGACAATCGGTTCTGATCCCATCCGATCACCGAGCGACGCGGAGCCCCGTATGGCGCAGGAGCCACCAAAGCCTGAACCTCAACCAATAAAGGCCGTGTTCCTTCCATTCCTGCAAACACAGCCGACCCCGTGACATCAGGCTGCCGCTGTGACAAGAACAAAGCAGACGGATTAGATACTTCCGTAAGCCCCAACTCACCCATCTCGAAAACGCCAATCTCGTCTGTTGCCCCAAAACGGTTTTTAACGGTTCGCAAAATACGGAACTGGTGTCCGCGATCCCCTTCAAAATACAAAACCGTATCAACCATATGCTCAAGAACACGCGGCCCTGCAATCTGCCCGTCTTTGGTTACATGCCCGACAAAAAAAGTCGCAGTACCCATTCTTTTTGTAAGCCTGATTAATTCCTGCGCAGCCGTACGCACTTGGGTCACAGTCCCCGGGGCACTCTCGACCGTATCGACATACATCGTTTGAATGGAATCAATTACAAGAACATCTATTTTGCTTTCTTCAATAGTCGCTGCGATCTCGCGAACATTCGTGGCACTCGCAAGAGCCACAGGAGCATCAGCCATCCCGAGACGCGCCGCGCGTAACCGCACCTGATCGACGGCCTCTTCTCCGGAGATATAAACACAGCGCAACCCCTTCTTGGCCAAAGCACAAACAGATTGCAAAAGAAGTGTAGATTTCCCGATCCCGGGATCTCCTCCCAAAAGAATTGCGCAACCCGGAACCAATCCACCGCCTGTTACGCGATCAAATTCATCCAATCCCGTGACCAGACGATTAATCGGCTTACTCTGTTCAATCTTCAAACCGACCAAATCCAGAGCCTTGCCTTTTTTACCATTTCCCAACCCCTTAGGCGGGCCACTGTCCGAGACTTCAGCTTGAAGAGAGTTCCATTCGCCGCACGCATCGCATTTTCCGGCCCACAAACGGTGAACCGCGCCACAAGATTGACAAACATAAGATGTTTTTGATTTAGACATGACCCGACTGTATCAGATCAAAAATTATGCGCAAGCCGGAGTCCAAACCTGTTGAGCTGTTGAAGACTCTGGTTTGCTCCCAACCATTGCCTGATAAGATCTCTCCTGAGAAACTTTTGGAGTGTATATTTGAGCGACATCAATACCGGCGTCTCGCATAGCATAAACATAAGATGACTTATTTGCCATCGCCTGCTCGGAAACACCTTCAATAACCATCACTTTATCGGGATAAACCGCCCGATAATGACGAATCGTTTGAAGAACAAGTTCAGCCTCCCCCTGAGAAAAGCGCTCACCAACACTGTGATCAAACTTGATAATATCCGCATATGGAGCCAAACGTCCAAATCGCTCAACCATGTCGGGATCAAATGGATCAAAATCATCCAAAGCAACCTTGAATCCCATTTTTTTCATTTCTGCCAAAACTTCAAGATCAGCACCTTCGGGTATTGCTGTATGTTCCGTAATCTCCAGAACAATTCTGGACTTTTCAATAAAACCTTCTTGAATGGCGATCAAACAGGCTCTGGCAGCAAAATCCGAATGTAGAGCTGTAATCAAATCAATATTGAAAGAAAAAGCTCGAACACCCTCTTTTTTCAAATGGGCCAAAGCTTTTTGGAACAACTGCAAATCCGTATCCAGAGTTCCCTCCAAATGTCGAACATTTTGGAAAAAAGCCTCACAATCATCATGATTAAGCAACACTTCACACTCGGGAAATTGACCAAAACGAGTAGAAACGGGAATAAAAGGTTCTGTACGGAACATTGGTTTCCCCTGTCCATTATTATTAGCCGCCGCCCTGTAAAGCTCGCTCAATTGTTGACCTATCAAAGGATTCACGCAGTCCCTCTCTGTTCTTATTATCAAAATGAGAACAGAATCCGGAAAAATTTACAAGAAAAACCGACATAATCAGTACAAAAAAGAAATATTGTGAGGTTTACTCGCGCTGCAAGGCCCATTTAACAACGATCTCGCCACCCGTCATTTGCGTAGTCAAAACCAGCTGACGCGTCTTTTGAGGCTTTAATCCCGACCCCAGATATAAACTATCTTCAATCGACAACTTCGCCCCGACTCCATAAAAACGCCAAGAACTTCCCGAAGGCAGTGTCAACACAACATCCTGTTCATCATGAACACCGGACACTTGAACCTTGGGGTGCAGATGAAACCGCAACGCAACTTTATACCCGCCATCACGCTCGACCACACTGGTTAAGCTGTCCTCTCCGCGAAAATCGTGTCCGCTATCCGTTAGAAAGAGACGACGACGATGCGTAACGCCGTGGGATGCCAAATACCCATCATGAGATGCATCCAAAAGACAAGCCTGCTTATTTTCTGTGCGTTCGCAAACTATATCGGCGAAATGTCCGTCAATCGTACGATCAGGCCTCATAGAGTGAACAGGACGACCGTCCAGCACCAGCGCATTATGCGCAGCCGTATGCCTCAATATTTGCTGCCAGTCATCATGGGTCGGATGACCGCCACAATGAGTAAAAATACGATCCCGCCCATACATGAATTCAAAAGAAAGCGGTGAAGAATGCCAAAATGTATCATAAGGAGACACAGGACATGAACTATTGTCCATCATCAAAAAAGCCCGACCGATCATAACGCGCTCGAACCTGCCAAGGCTGGAGCCTTTCATTGGTCGTTTGGAGCCACGAATTTGAGAAAGAACCGAGTCAATCTCGTGTATTTCCCCCTCCTGCCCACCATGATGCAGCCCGAGCTTACGATCAGGATAACAGAAGAATCGCAAGGCAGGCCCCATGCGCTCGATAGCAGACTGCAAAATCTTTGGAACAGGCAAATCAGCCCGATTGAGAGCATAGCGCAAATCCAGAAGCAACCGCGCACATTCCAGTAAATTCTCGGGAGAACCACTAACATGAAGCCCTTCCCCGGTGACTTGTTTTGGAATTTCTTTAAGAACAGTCTCGAATCCTTGCAAAATCCAAGCATCCCGACCGGGAAAAGAAAGCCCTGCATAAATCAATCCGCGCGCTGCGCGCAAAAGCGGTAATCCACTCAGCCCCGCGGGAAATGAACGGGACAAGTGACGCGCCTGACGGTTCAAAGAACAGTAATACCGAGTTTGAAAATCTTCATCAGCACTACCGCAGAAAAAATCGAAGAAAGACAACCACATCGCAATGCGCTGCCCCATCACATCAGCATTCCACAATTTAGCATCCCAACGATCATAATGTGTCAGCCAATAATCCACCATCTGCCGAGCAAGCTTTCGTGAAGAATCTCCACCGGCAGCCCGTAAATCACGCAACCATGAAAACCCATGTACAAAAGGCCGCCACTGATCTGATACTTCAGAGGTGCTCCAGAAATTCTGATCCATAGCAAGACTGGAACCATGAGTACGCAAGACCCCACCAACCATCAAACGCCCATAATCAGCATTGCCGGCCCAAGGGTCAGACAATCGAACATTCAAACGATCAGGAAACTCACCACTTGATAAAAGCCAATGATAAAAGGGAGTACGGCAAACAACATGAGAAGCCTGCTGCTTCAGCGTTTTAATCTGACCGAGAAAAGAGACATGTTTTTGAGCCTCAGCCAACATTCAGCAGTTACTCCCCGCGCAAAGATTGAATAGCTGTTGCGTAAGACTCCGGCCCGCCTTTAAAAACATAACTTCCGGCCACAAGAACATTAGCACCCGCAGCGATCACATCTTTCGCCGTCTTGTCATTCACACCGCCGTCAATTTCAAGATCAATCGCGCGCCCCGTGGCATCAATCATGGCCTTGGCTTCACGCACTTTATCAAGAAGCGGTATAAAAGATTGCCCGCCGAACCCTGGGTTCACCGTCATAATTAACACCAGATCAACCAAATCCATGACATGCGCAATTGCAGACAAAGGTGTTGCAGGATTAAGAGAAACCCCTGCCTTTTTCCCCAGCGCCTTAATCGTCTGCAAAGTTCTGTGCAAATGCGGCCCCGCCTCAGGGTGCACGGTGATAATATCAGCCCCCGCATCGGCGAAATCTTTCAGGAACAAATCAACAGGCGAGATCATCAAATGAACATCGAACGTCTTTTTCGTGTGCGGGCGCAAAGCCTTCACAACCGCAGGCCCGATAGTTATATTCGGCACAAAATGACCATCCATTACATCAATATGGATGTAATCGGCACCTGCGACATCTATCGCACGAACCTCCTCACCCAAACGGGCAAAATCAGCCGATAAAATCGAAGGAGAAATCAGAATAGACATAATGGATCACTTTTGAAGACAGAAAGGTGGGGCAAATCACTGTTCTACCACTATAAAGGACAGCGAATCACCCGCGCAAGGGATTTATCAAAAAAAGTGAAATTTCGATCGAGTGCCTATTTCCTCAAAGCATCCGGATGGATACCAGCTTCCTTACCGATCATATAATAGACGGATTCCATATCAAGCTCACCACCGGTCCCGCGCTCCTTGACATGGTGAGCCATCGAAGCATCCATCATAATAATGGATTTATCAGGTTGGTTCCGCTTACGCATATGTACGTCAGTACAATTCACAATAAACTCGATAGCCTCATCAGAGACAGTGATTTTATGGTGCTTCTCATAGCCTTTGCGTAAATTCTTCATAATCTCGATCGTCTGCTCAACATTAGGCACAGACAAAAAGACTTTTTGAAAACGACGATCCATCGCAGGATCAAGCGCTACATAAATACGAAACTCGTCCAAAGTTGTCGCACCGATAATGTGCAAATCCCCAACTGTTAGATAGGGCTTCATAACTTCGGAAAGACCTTTATAAGCACTGCCCTCACATGACGGCATAATCTGGTGCATCTCATCGATAAATAGAACGACTTTCGGATAAGACGGATCATGATAGCGCTCGGCAATCCCCTTACACAAAGGCAAGAAACGTCCCTGAAACTCTGCGGGCCCCATCGTCCCCGCAGACATCGCCGCCAGATCAACCTCGAGAATACGGGCATCTTGCAAATATTCGGGAACTTCCTTAGCAATAATTTTTTGAGCCAATCCGGCACAAAGCGCAGTTTTACCCACACCGGCAGGAGCCAAAAGAGCGGCATTCTTACGCCCCTTCTGGAGCAAGATCAGAATAACCTGATCAATCTCTTCATCACGGCCTGTAATAGGATCAAAACGACCCATCCGCGCCCAATCGGTAAAATCACGGCAATATTTATGGATCAGCTCTTCAAGCTGGTCATCAGGCACTTTAAACTTGGATTTAACATCACTGCTCATAAGCGGATTTTAGACGCGGAACCGTTAATTTTTCATGTACAAAACATCTTATCCTATATAAGGAGCAATCTCGTCCCAAGTGTAACCTTGCATATAGAGCAATGACACCAAATCGCTATGAATTATGGAATTTTTTATCTCAGCCTGAACCAACGGCTTCGGATGGTATCCTACGCCCAAGCCTGCATTTTTTAACATCGGCAAATCATTAGCACCGTCCCCGACAGCAACAGTGTCAACCAACTCGATCCCCAATTGAGCAGCATATTTGTGCAAATATGTTAGCTTGGCATCCCGATCGAGAATGGGGGGAATAACAGTCCCGCTCAAAACATCCCCATCAAACCCAAGTTGATTACCGTGATGACCTGTAAACCCGCACGCCCGAGCAATACGCTCTGTAAAGAACGTAAATCCGCCCGAAACAAGGACACAAGTCGCCCCAACCTGTGTCATAACCTGCACCAGCGTTCTCGCCCCTGAATTAAGAATCATGCCCGAATATGTTTCATGCAACAATTCAATCGGCAGCCCTTTCAAAAAACTGACCCTTTCCCGTAAAGCTTCTTCAAAATCAAGCTCTCCAAGCATGGCTCGCTTTGTAATAAGAGAAACTTTGTCACCAAAACCCGCCAAAGCAGCCAACTCGTCCAGCGTTTCTCCAACCACAATCGTGGCATCCATATCAGCAAGCAGGAGCTTTTTTCTTCTATTAGCTGCAGACACGACAAACAAATCAACGAGATGAGAAGAGCATATTTCTCGTGCCGATTGAAATGCCGAATCCCCGATAGCACTGCCAACCGGATATTCAAAAGCAACCCTCTCCCGAAGCCATCGCCCTTCTCTATTGCCAGACTCGCCAAATCTTGGCAGAATATCGGCAATTATATCCTCAAGAGAATCATGATCGGTTCCCACACAGGATCTGACAAATATAATGACCTGTTCCATTTTGGCCCAACCTTAGCAATAAATAATTATTCGATGAAGAATTCTACCGCATCCGGCCAATCTGGCAATGTCTTGTTTTTGATTTTGATTGCAGTTGTCCTTTTTGCAGCCCTATCCTTTGCCGTATCCCAATCAATGAGAACCACTGGAGGGGGAGGGATTTCCGAAGAAGCCGAGAAAATCAACACCGCTTACCTTCACCAATTCCCATCAGCCCTAAATCAAACCATCATGAGAATGCGCATGTCCGAAGGCGTAGAGCCTGAAAGCCTGATTTTTGCGTTTCCAGGAAACACTGACTACGGAACATTCGGCACTCTTCCTCAAAACGAAGTTTTCCATCCTTTAGGAGGAGGTCTATCCTACCAAAAAGCACCCGATGGAATCAATGATGGCTCTGACTGGATTTTCAACGGGGATTTGGAAATCAGCAATCTCGGCTCCACCAGCGGCACAAACACAAGCTCCGATCTTCTGGCCATACTCCCTGGAATAACCGAAAAAATTTGCCGATATGTGAATTTTGACCTAACCCAAGTCATGCAAACACCCCCATCAATAACAGTCGCAGGAGAAACAAATAAATTCACAGGGACCTTTGGCTACGCAGGCACAATTAATGATCCAGCCATAGCTGGTCACGACACCTATTGTTACTACTCGACAAATCTCGGGAAATACGTATTCTACAAAGCACTGTTAGAGCGCTGATATAGTCAAATAAATTAATTTTTGTACAAGGAACAAGAGACGACCCGTATTAAACATACGGTAGGAACGCAGTAACGATATAACAAAGTTAATTGGAAAGACTATAAGTCATTTTGATTAAGAATCTGACACCCTTACCCACACGGGTAAGGTTTTTTTTACAAAGCCAACCTTTTTGCTCTCTCCCCGCAACCCCGTGCCTGACACGGGGCCTTTAACTCATCTTCCACCAAACTCTTGGTGCCTTGGTGTCTTGGTGGTTTAAAAACAAATGAAACACGGAGGAACAGAGAAGCGGAGAAAAAAAGAAACGTCGCCTCTTCTTTCCTTCGCGTAAAACTTAAAAAAAGCCCCTGTCGTCATTGCGAGGAGCGTCAGCGACGACGCAATCCAGATGTTCTAATGGATCGCCGCGCGCCTTGCAGTCGCTCGCGATGACGGGTAGAGGTTTAAAAACGTTCTTCACGCGAAGTCCCGAAGAACCGAAGAAAAAACACAATCCACTCTATTTGCAACCCCGTGCCTGACACGGGGTTGCGGTTATAGTGTTTAAACGCAAAGCACACAATGACATGCAAAGTTTTTTAGGCCAACTCCGTTTCTCTGCGTTCTCTGTGAGATCTCCGTGACCTCTGTGTGAGGAAAAACAATTCAGGATGACAAAGTATTTTTGGGATTGGCTAGATTGCCACGTCGGTCTCAAGACCTCCTTGCAATGACAACCTGGGAAACCAAACTCTTGGTGCCTTGGGGTCTTGGTGGTTTAAAAACAAATGAAACACGGAGGAACAGAGAAGCGGAGAAAAAAAGAAACTTCATCTTCTACCAGCCCTCGCATCCCGTGCGGTGTTACGTTTCCAAGGAACCATAAAGATCATGAGCACGCTCCACTCATTCCCATATAGCCCGTTGTTCTTATGGCTGACAGCGACAGAGCCTTTGCGCTGTTCTGTCTTCGACCGCATAAAAATACTCTCTTAAGCAGATCGACTAAGACGGGCAATGAAAAAGCCGTCAATTCCACCAAGCTCCTCCATATAGGTCGGAAGAATTCTTACATCTCCTCGCGGAGTAACAAAGTCGCGCATCTCTCCCACTTCAGAGACTTGAATAGGCACACGGTCAACATCCCTGCGGCGGTCAATCACACGCTCGATCTGGTTTTCTCCCTCACATTTTTGCAAAGAACAAGTGCAATACACCAGAATACCTCCAGGCTGTAACATATCCAAGGCATTATCAAGTAAACGTGATTGCAACTCAACCAAACTATTCAAATCAGCTTCTGTTTTCATCAACATAACATCAGGATTACGACGGATCGTCCCTGTTGCAGAACACGGAGCATCCAACAAGATAAACGGAAACTTCTCCCGCGACTTCCAGACAGAAGCATCTGCGATCTCGGTTCGAACACTATGCCCCAAACGCATACGCTTCATATTGGCTTGCAGCCTTTGTATCCGCTTTGCAGAACGATCAAGAGCGATAACTTGCGCGCCCATACTGGCAAGCTGGGCCGTTTTTCCTCCGGGAGCTGCGCATAAATCAACAACCGTTGCCCCGTCAATATTCGTTCCCAAAAGTTGAGCAGGCAGTGACGCAGCAGCATCCTGAACCCACCACATTCCATCTTCAAATCCAGGCAAATCCGGAACCATCTTGCTCTGGGTTAAACGCAACCCACCGGTAGGAAGTCGAGTTGCCCCCAGCGTACTAGCCCAATGCTCAATCTGTCTCGGATCTTTAAGCGTAATATCAAGTGCAGCTTCATGGAGATTACTCATGGCAATTTCGAGTGCTGTCCGCAGCCCATAATCCTGTATCCAGTTTTTTAACAGCCATTCAGGAGTATTAAGACGCGGAACATCTTGCTTGGAAACCCACTCAGAGCCTTCTGCTGCAATACGTCGCAAAATAGCATTCACAAAACCCTTCAGACGGACATGCCCCTCAACTTCAGCCAGTAAAACAGAAGTATTAACGGCAGCATGGTCAGGAATATTCATAAAAACAAGCTGTGCAACACCCAACCTCAAAATATATTCCAGAATAGGCGGATTCAAAGGCTGATCAGGCTTAGATAAAGAACGGCGAATTAAATCATCAATTTGCCCCAAACGGCGAACAACCGTAGTCACTAACATACGAACAAACGCGCGATCCCTTTGGGATAGAGCCGTAAACTCTTTTGAATCCTCAAAAACTTGGTCAAGAGTATGATGCTTGGTGAAAATCCGCTGTAATAACGCCAATGCCACACAGCGAGCAGTGAGCATTTCAGAGGGGGATTGGGGATCAAATAAATCCGAAGGTGAAAAATGTTCTTGGGTCATGTGCTTGTCTAAATTTTACAATCGCACTCTATACCATTTGGTAAAAACAAGCCACCAAGAATCATCCTACAATATTGTATTTAATGCAGATAAAAGATTTGGACGTTCTAGGAAATGCGGGGCCCCCAATGAAGAAATTGCCCCAACTGACGCAAAAACATCATTCTTTCAGCCAAACCGACCTCTTGCTGATAAGTAATAGCCCCATCATACGGATCACAAATTTCCTCTATATGATGTAAACTCGCCATAGCCATAACTGTACGATCATGCTCTCTTTTGGCCTCATGCTCACCATGGCGGACAAAAGCAATATTGTAAAAGCGTTGACGCAGTGACTGAATATCTCGCGCTCCGTCTAGTCCGGCTATGGCCGCACTCGGCATAACACATTCTTCAAATTGCATAGTCATAGAGCCAAGCTCAGAAGAAAATCGTCTTGGATCAAGTAACTCTTCTTCTCGAACCAAACTTTCAGCGTGTTTTTCTGATTCTTTATTCGCGTGCCGACGACCGAAAAAGTCTGACGCAAGGTTGGATATATAAGAGCTTATAGCCTCGTAAATCTGCCCAATCCGAGGCAAGTCACCTTGAAATAAGGACCAGCCAGCACGCTCCATTTCACCAGTAGACGCTACAAAAAGCGGGGTAAGCTTAGGCATAATCTCCTCCTTCAGTCATATATAACTATATATAATTATATACGACTTGTCAAGAAGTATTGCTTTTTACAAAATTAAACCCAAGGATTCCGTACACCTGAAGAAATTTCTTCTGTTGAAACAAAAGGATTTCCTCTTCCTCTATTCATAAAGACCTGTCCACCCATTTGTCTATCAATGTCCATCAAACGTCGAATACGGTTCTCCGTCGAAGGATGCGTTGAGAACAAGCCGTCCATCGCATGGACATGAAGAGGATTGATAATAAACAAATGGGCCGACGCAGGATTAGCCTCTGCCTCACGGTTGACTATCTGCCCCGCCATACCAGAAATTTTCTCCAGCGCCGTAGCCAAAGCACGCGGCTTACCGGAAATTTCAGCGCCCAAACGATCCGCTTCATATTCGCGAGAACGGGAAATCGCCATCTGGACAACAGTAGCTGCAATTGGTGCCAAAAACATGACAAGCAATGTCACAATCGGAGATGTTGGTCTCCCCTCACTATCGCGAGATCTACCAAAAAACATCGCAAAATTAGCCAACATAGACATTGCTCCAGCAAGAGTAGCCGTCACCGTCATTATTAAAGTATCGCGATGTTTGACATGCGCAAGCTCATGAGCCATCACACCCTCGATTTCATCCGTATTAAGACGTTGCATTAAACCAGTTGTAATAGCGACAGCCGCATGTTCAGGATTACGCCCCGTTGCAAAAGCATTCGGTTGAGGGTTTTCAATGATATAAACACGCGGTCTGGGAAGAGATGCATTCTCTGCCAATCGATAAATCATAGATACCAATTGCGGAGAAGTCTCCATACTAACTTCGCGAGCCCCGTAATGGCGCAAAACTGCTTTGTCGCTGTTATACCATGCCCAGATATTCATTCCGCCCGCAGCAACCAAAGAAATCAACAAACCACTTTGCCCACCGACCAAATATCCCAAACCGCCGACCAGTGCAGTCATCGCAGCCATTAAAATTGTGGTTTTTAAATATCCGGTACTCATTCGGATTACTGCTCCATTAGCTCTTCTTCCAAGTCGCAACAGATCACGACCATCAAAGCGTAAATCTCGCGGATACGATCAGCATCATCTTCGCCGACCTCTCCGGGGATAGAAGCTTCAACGCGATCTCCTGCCCGATCAATCACTTCCGCAATCCTGTCTTCCAGAACCGCCGGAATTTTATTCTTTAATTTAAACTGAGCAACCTCGCGGATAACCCCCAATCGTTCGATCATCAAATCAACGATCTTGTCATCCAAAGCATCAATCCGCTCCCGATAGGGTTTCATAATTTCTTTGGTTCGAAGCATTAAACAACTTCCCTATGTATAAGCATATTAAACATTCATTACCTTAAGTCTGAATTCACAATAACACCAATTACAAAAAGCTTTAGATTAAAAGTTAATTAAAAATAAAAATGCGCCAGTAAAAAGAGAATTAAATTTACATAAAATTGTTTGCATTGAGAAACTATACACCGTACAATTAAACCTTGGGGGTGCATTTCGAAAAATAATCTGTTAATTTAAATTCACAAAAAATTTTGGTGTTTTTTTAATATGGGAGGTCTTTGCTATGGCAACAATAGAATCTATCGAACTGAATTTAATTGAATACTCTTACCAAATGGACTGGAGTAATTTTATCAAAACAGTAAATAGCATAACATCCCCTCAAATATTAGACATATCATCGCAAGTAAAGGCCCAGACACTATCTAACATTCTCATCGCTGACAAAGAATTTGATACTGCGGACGATGCACAAATTGCTACAGCAGTTAGATACTTTATGGCCAAACTAGGACAGTCTCTGGATGTAACCCCTATTGCAGATGCTATCTCGACTTTTGCTTACCGTGGAAATTTTGCAGCATTGGATGCCTCCACCGATTACTTAACAGACGCCCAAAAATTTGATCTGGCGCAAACTCATATTGTCCAAAATGCACTGTTCGAAATAGCACTGAATGACAATCCTTACACAACAGACGAAGATGCCAGCGTTGCAAAAGCAATGCGGGATTTTTCCTCCAAATTCGTATCAGAAATGAATGATGTATATTATCTTGCCGGTACAATCTCCACTCTGGCAAGAAACGGAAATTTTGCAGCACTGGATGCCGTCACCGATTATCTGACAGATGCCCAAAAATTTGATCTAGCGCAAAATTATGAAGTTAAGAATGCACTATTTGAACTATCATACCATGACCAATGGTACACAACAGAGGATGATGCGGCCGTTGCGAAAGCCGTTCGCGATTTTGCATCAAAATTTGAGTCAAACATGCAGAACATATCTCCTGTTGCAAACGTCATGGAAACATTCTCACGGAACGGCAACTGGGAAGCTCTAGATGCCGTCACCGATTATCTGACAGACACCCAAAAATTTGATTTGGCACAAATGAACTTAGTACAGATGACACTTACCAATATAGCAAACCATGACCAATGGTACACAACAGAGGATGATGCGGCCATAGCAGATGTTGTCCGCAACTTTGCATCAAAATTTGAGTCAAAAATGACAGACATCTTCCCGATTGCAGATGTCATTGAAGCCTTTGCCCATAACGGCAACTTTGCTGCGTTAGATGCTGCCACAGATTACCTGACAACAACACAGAAGTTTGATCTGGCACAAACAGCCCAAGTTCGAGGCGCATTTGTAAG
>JAGRKB010000012.1 GCA_020442425.1 Alphaproteobacteria bacterium
CACCTTATCTAGGCCAGCCCCTAAATTTTTTCCTTGGATAGATTTTCTATAATCATATGAAGCTTGGACAAAAGCGCGAATAGTATCAAAAGCTATTTTCCCGCTCTCAGTTTCTACAAATGCCTTCATAAGCTTCGTACAATCAACTTCACCCTTATCATCGACAAAATTATTTTCTTTAACAATTTCTTGAAAGCTGGCCCGATTAAAAGCTATGCGGCACGCGGACTTAAAACTTCCCAACATGGTTCTTGGGTTACCTTGATGCGTAAGGGATTCCATAGTCAGGAGAGTAAGTTCGGTGACTAGCTCGTCAGCCTGTAAGTTTGTTTCACTTAGCTGCTTTGCGCGCTCTAAATATTCTTTTCCGGCCATAGGTAAGACTCCTATAATAATTTAGGGAGTGTATAACAAGGGGCTTGTTAATATGTCAAGAAAAAACAAGAACCATTAGATTCCGCTACGAGTCGTTTTGCTGTTTTCGAAAGCCGGTAGCCAACAAATATTTTTCAGAACTGTCTGCGCGCGATGCCGGGGGCTTTATGTGACGCACTGTCTTGAAATCAATCTTGATTCTCGCCAAAAGGTCTGATTCTGCGCCACCCTGAAAGGTTTTGGCTAAAAACGCACCGTCCTGTTTTAGAATTTCACAGGCAAAATCATACCCTGCTTCCACCAAAGCCATAATCTTGAGGTGGTCTGTGTATTTGTGTCCCGTGGTGTTGTGCGCCATATCGCTCATCACGACATCGGCTTTTCCGCCTAGAGCATCCTTTAGCTTTTGGGGAGCGTCTTCATCCATAAAATCTTGCTGCATAAAGGTCATGCCGACCAACTCGTCGACGGGCAAAAGGTCAATCGCCACGACATGTTTGCACCCTTTTTGGAGGGCAACTTGGCACCATCCGCCGGGGGCAGCCCCCAAATCTACAACTGACATCCCTGCTTTCAGGAATTTGTATTTCTCATCCATTTCCAGAAGTTTATAGGCGGCACGCGAGCGATACCCGTCTTTCTGGGCACGGGTTACATAAGGATCATTGAGCTGACGCTCGATCCATCTTGTAGAAGAGGCTTTTCGCCCTTTGGCGGTCTTGATTTTTTTCATGTCAGATGATCAGTACTACAGACGAGACGGTAAAAGCCACGAAAAAAATGGATAAAGACGCCGCCAGATAAATAACACCCTTGGTAAAGGGAGAAAAGAACGACAAAAGCAGATAAATCCCTGTAAAAAAACCATAAACGACAAAACCGCGCGTCATTAATGCCCAATCCAGCAGGCCGGTGAACCCGCGTTCAAAACCGGTCGATTGAACAATTTCGACCTGAAGTCGGAGCATCAGCATACATAAAAGCACAAAAGCGAAGGCCTTAACCCGCTGGCCTTTATGAACCACCACAGGCGCGAGCAGAAGCCAAACCACGTCAAGCCACTCGGCGACAAACAATTGACCATAATAATGAATGTAATCGCTCAAAGGGTAAAACTCGAAGTCAGAACAGGTTAAATCAGATAAGGGGGTAATAAACTCTTCAAAACGTTATATATCTTATGGGGAGAAAAGTTAAGCATTTACCGGTTAAACTTGGGGAATAGACTCTGAAATGGTACAAAGGCCCATGATCAAGATCAAGAACAAGAGTAAGACCACAAAAATAAGATGTCTGGTATCAGCGGCGGCGCTCTGGGGAGCCTTAACGGTTGGCATAGCCGGCTCAGCTCAGGCCCAACAATCAATCATCCGTGATGCCGAGATCGAAAAAAATATAGGGGAATGGACTTCTGATGTCATCAGAGCCGCAGGAATGAGCCCCGACCAGATCAAAATCGTTTTGGTGCAAAGCTCGGATGTAAACGCCTTTGTCGCTGGGGGAGCCAATATCTTCATCTACACTGGATTAATCGATAAAACCGAAAATGAAGGTGAAGTCATCGGCGTGATCGCTCACGAATTGGGACATGTCGCGGGCGGGCATTTGACAAGAACCGGAGAGGTCGCTCGCAACGCATCCTTCGAGGCCATGATCGGAGCATTGGTAGGGCTGGGAGCAGCGGTCGCCACCGGAGACAGCTCCGCTGCTGCGGCAGGAATTCAGATCGGCCAAAGTCAGGCCATGAACAAATTCCTGTCTCATAGCCGAGTGCAAGAATCAAGTGCGGATCAGGCAGGCTTCCGCTTTATGAACGGGGCAGGGCTAAACCCCGAGGGACTACCGAGCTTTCTGGAAAAACTTGCGTCCCAAGAATTGCTTTTAACCTCCCAACAATCCCAATATGTCAGAACGCACCCCCTCTCGTCGGATCGTGTGGATGCTCTGGAAAACAAGGTTAAAAATTCTCCCTATAAGAATGCGACCATGCCAAAGGGATGGAGCGAAAATTACGCACGCATGAAGGCAAAGCTCACAGGCTTTATTTCTCCACAACAAGTGACTTATAAATATCCGACATCGGATACATCCATCCCCGCTCAATATGCCCGTGCAATTGCAGCCTATAAATTCAACAAAGTGGATGACGCCCTCACTCTAACAGACAAGTTGATAAAACAAGAACCCGATAACCCGTATTTTCAGGAACTAAAAGGGCAAATGCTCTATGAATTCGGGCGCGCGTCTCAATCTTTGCCCCATTACGAAAAGGCGGTTCAAAAAGCGCCGAATTCAGGACTGATTCGAATGGCCTATGCGCAGGCTTTGATTGAAAGTGCAGGAAAAAATGCACAACCCCTGAATGAAGCCATTATCCAGTTAAAACGCGCCGAGCGGGACGAGCCTAGAGTAACAAAAATCAAACGGTTGTTGGCAACGGCCTACGGAAAACTAGGAAAAGAGCCTGAAGCGCGCGTCTATTTGGCTGAAGAAGCCTTGATGAAAGGTCGAAAAGCCGAAGCCGCCAGACTGGCAAAAGTAACCATTAAGCAACTTCCTCCGAAATCACCCGAAGCGCTTCGGGCTGCCGACATTATAAATATGGTTGGAGACAGTGACTAAAGTCGCTAAACTAGGATTCAGAATAAAAACCCAAGGAGACACTTTGTGAACGTAATCAAATCAACAAAATCCAAATTTCTACTCTTGTCAGCTGCCAGTGCACTGATTATCGGGGGACTGGTTTCGGGGGCACACGACGCCCAAGCCAAAGATGCCTCTTTCTCGGAAGCTCAAAAAGCAGAGTTGGAAGATTTTGTCCGCGATTTTATCATGAACAATCCTGAGGTACTGATCGAGTCAGTCAATCAAATGCGGGAGAAAGAACAGCAAGAGCAAGAAGCCAACGCTAAAAAAGCTCTGGACGACCACGCAGAATTTTTGTTGAAAGATAAATCGGTTCCTGAAATCGGAAATCCTGAAGGTGATGTTACCATTATCGAATTTTTTGACTTTAACTGCGGATATTGTAAACGCGCCTTTGATGTCGTGAGCGAGACAGTTGAAAAAGACAAGAACGTGCGCGTCCGCTTCATTGATCTTCCGATCCTATCGGTCAGCTCTGAAATGGCTTCCAAATGGGCTTTGGCGGCAAAGAAACAGGGAAAATACTGGGAGTTCCATTCTATTCTCATGAAAAATCCTGCGCCTAAAGACGAAGAAAACATGACCAATATGGCCAATGAAGTAGGGATGGATGTTGAGAAGCTGAAAAAAGATGCCGAAAGTGAAGATGTAAAAAAAGAGCTGGAAAATGCACGTAAAGTTGCCAATGCTCTTTCCATCACCGGAACACCCGGATTTATCATCGGCGACGAGATTATCCGCGGTTATGCTGAATATGAAGCGTTCAAAGCGATGATCGAAGATCAAAGAAAGAAAAACAAGTAAGTAAGACAAGATTTTCGGAAAGACTATCATGCCCAAACCAATTAAAAAAATTCTCAGAGTAATTTTCATTACTCTGGGGATTCTCATATTAGCTCTGGGAGTTCTCTCTGCTTATGTTACATGGGATGCCAACCGAGCACTTGAACAGGCAAGCCAACCGCTTGTCGAACAAGTCATGGGCAACCCGATGGGCGAGATGAAGATTGTAGAATTTGTCGATTATCGCTGCCATTTTTGCCCGATCATGAATGACACGCTGACCGAAGCATTAGTATTTGAAAAGGACGTCATGGTGATTATTCGTCCCGTGGCATGGGTCGATCAGGAATCGCTCCCGCTTGCAAAATTTGTTCTGGCAACACGCAAACAAGGAAAGTTTCTGGATTTACACAAAGCTTTGATGGCAGAGCAAGGCTCATCCGATTTGGAAAAGGCAAAAACCATAGCAAGATCATTGGGCATTGATGTTGAAAAGGCAGAACAAGATGCTCAGGCTCCGGAAGTCGAAGCCCAATTGCAAGATAATCAAGGCATGGTGCTCAGATCAGGCTTTCCGGGAATTCCGGCATTGATTGTCGGCGGGCGCCAGTACTTTGTCGATGAAGAAAAAATAGGAAGTGTCAATGCACTGAGACTGGAAATATCGGATGCCTACGACCGACTGGAAGACTCCGGAAAATAATATCGGAAAATTACAAACGATTTAGGAAACAAAAAATGCGGATCAGCAAAAAAACAATTCTCTCCCTATGGTCAGTCTCCCTTTTGTCTTTGGCGGCCGCATCACCATCATGGGCAGAAATTACAGTAGACAATCCAAAATCCTATGAAACATCAAGCCATGCCAGCGTTGGCGCAGCCTTTATGACGATAAAGAACTCCGGAGATCAGGCCGAGACAATTATCGCCGCAAGCTCTGACATCTGCGACCATGTGGAAATCCATACAATGTCAGAAAATGAAAACGGTTTGATGCAAATGCGCAAACTCGAAGGCGGTCTGGAAATTCCGGCAAATGGAGCTGTTGAGCTTGCACCGATGGGCTATCATTTTATGTTGATAGGCCTAAAAAACCCTCTGGAAGTCGGCAGTTCCATTCACTTGACCTTGGAAACAAAGAACAATCAAAAAATAGAAATCACAGTCCCCGTGGACACACGCAATAAAAGTAAAAAGAATTAAGAGGCTAGACGCACCCTTATGATCAAAACAATAGTCTTTGATATTGGTGGGGTTCTCGTTGATTGGAACCCCCGTTATCTCTATCGCGATATCTTTGATACCGAAGAAGAAATGGAGTTTTTCTTGGGCAATATCTGTACCAAGGATTGGAACCATACATTGGATTTAGGCCGTCCTTGGGAAGAAGCAGCACTTGAGCTGGTAACAAAACACCCCGAATATAAAGAACATATTTATATGTATTGGGACCGTTGGTTGGAAATGTTCTCAGGGCCCATCCACGAAACAGTGGACATTCTGATGGATTTGAAAAAACGTGGGCTTCGCGTCTTGGCACTGTCCAAC
This sequence comes from Alphaproteobacteria bacterium, assembly GCA_020442425.1. Lineage (GTDB taxonomy): Bacteria > Pseudomonadota > Alphaproteobacteria > Micavibrionales > Micavibrionaceae > UBA1573. Next base: position 5,353 of record JAGRKB010000012.1, read on the forward strand.
TGGAATGATGAGAAATTTGAAGTGGCACTAAAAGAGTTCCCGTTTCTCCGCCTCTTTGACGGACGCATCGTCTCGGGCGAAGTCAAACTCGCAAAACCTGACCCCGAAATTTATAAGCTGCTGCTCACGACCTTTGATCTCAACCCGCGTGAGACCTTCTTTGTCGATGACGTCATGAAGAATGTCGAGGCTGCGCGCGCGCAAGGCATCGAGGCCGTCCAATTCACAACCCCGAAAGCACTGGAAGACGCGCTGACAGCTTACGGCGTTTATCCCGAACTTGACGAGAGTGAGGATGACGGGGCACAATCCGGTTGCGGAGGAAGTTGCACATGTCACAGCCGATAATTCTTGTCCTCAATGGACCGAACCTGAATATGTTGGGGTTACGCGAACCTGAAATCTATGGACACACCACCTTGGCAGACATCGAAGCCATGTGCCGCGCCCGCGCGGATGAACTAGGGTTTGATATTGATTTCCGCCAATCCAACCACGAAGGCGAACTGGTCGAGTGGATTCAGCAGGCCAGAGGGAAGGTGGCAGGCGTGGTCATTAATGCCGCAGCCTATACCCATACCTCAGTCGCGATCCATGACGCCCTAAAGCTCTTGGACAAGACGCCAATTGCCGAGATTCACATCTCAAATCCCAAAGAACGTGAAGAATTTCGCCATTTTTCCTACATAGAGTCTCTGGCCTTTACCCATATTCTGGGCCAAGGCGCTAAGGGCTATGTCATGGCAATCGAGGCTATAGCGAAAAAAATAAATGAATCACTTTAGGTGCATCGGAACTTTTCTCGGGTATCTGCCCCTTTTCTGGGGGAGGGCATAAGATTTCTTATTGTTGGGGCAGAGATGATAAACCTCTCGAGAGTGTCAATATCATCACGTTCTAAAGCAATTAAAAAGTCTTTAAAAGAGGTAAGAAAGCTCTCGATACTCCTTAGAACATTTCTACGATGTTGTGTTAATAAATCAGCGATTTTTTCATGGCAATACAATGATGGGGCAGTCCCATCTCTAAAGCTGGCTGGGGCGTATTGTGAGATAAAATCTGGATTATTGTCAAATGCCCCCATAACTTGTGCATATGAAATAATGCAAGGTAACAACACATTGCTTGCGAGAAGAGAACTATAGTCATGCTCTATTCTATTATCATGCAGGGTTTCTGAGGTAATCGTTTGCTCAATGTCATAGAATTCACCATCCAAACATTCCCTCAAATCTTCTTCTTGGAACGACGATCTATACTCTCTAGCCTTCAGAAGCATTGATTGGATACGAGCTTTATCATCGCTCTTAATGGCAGAAATTAACAAGTTCAGCCTATATTCGAATTGAATGGCGGATTCCAGAATGGCAGTTTTGTTATGCATGAAAATTGGAAGCCACATTTTTAGCAATGCCGAAAATCCATTGTTGTTGTCTTTATCTAATGCGATTCTAGATAAATTTCTTAGGGCGGTTCCCGCTAGCATGAAATTTCTAGACACATCTTTGTTCTCTATGGCCGCGATCATAAGACTAAAGACAATTCCGTGAGGAAGATGAGAGCATTTGCCGAAAAAACGATCATGAGCGTCTACATCTAAACGCAGAGTCTTTGTACTAAGAGAGTTCCAGAAAAGCTCTACCTCCTTATAAGCTTTCAGGAGACCAGGAGAAGTGGTGTTCCCTTCTACGAGAAACATATATGAATTTGGTCCCACTATATTCTCTGTGCAAGCAGTCATTGGGCCAGAGCCTTTGCTGCCATTGCCATTATGGGCGGCAACATACAGTATGTCGCTTTGTGAAATCCCCTCGAAAATATAAGACATAGAGATTCTCTTTGCTGATCCCATATCTGTTAAAATTGCATTTTTCGGGGCATGCAAGGAAATTTGGTAGGATAACGCTCTAAAAGAATCTATAGGAGATGCTAGAATAATAAGGTCAGAGTTTGAAACTGCCTCCTTAATAGACGAAACAAAGAAAACTCTAGAATCGTCAAGATTTTCGTCTTGAAGTCTTTGAAAAACAAGATCTTCGGTTTTTGGGTTATTATCAAAAACTGTAATTGAAGATACAGATTGTCCATATTTGATAATAGTCATTAATATGGAGGTTCCGATAAGCCCACAGCCAATAATTGCAATTTTCTTCATGGCTTTCTTATAGACAAGAATATCGGACTAGCAAGCTATATAAAATTTTAGAATACTGTGATAAAAGCCTAGTAGTGGGCATAATTAAGGAAAAGCTGAGGACAATATCACCCCCCCATATTGCTCTGGCTTTGACTTTTTGCTCATATTTGAGTAATCAGGTGCTCGTACAAAAGAATGAAATTAACATAATAATTACAGAGTAATTTTTAAAGAAAGTAGTATCGAATGAAAATTGATGCAGACGCAATCCGTCAGTTGGCTGAACTTCTTGAAGAAACCGGCCTGACAGAAATCGAAGTGGCCGAAGGCGAGAAGATGCTTCGTGTCAATAAGGGCGCAGTGGCAGCCCCAGCAGCGGCTCATGCAGTCCCCAATGTTCACGCTCTGATGCCATCAGACCCGACAGTTCCTCAAAGCGCATCTATGACCCCACCGTCTCAAGTGGCGGCAAGCCATCCTGGCGCCGTAACCTCGCCGATGGTCGGAACAGCCTACATGTCACCGGAACCAAACGCAGCCGCTTTCATATCCAAAGGTGCGAATGTCAAGGAAGGTGATACATTGCTGATTATCGAAGCCATGAAAGTCATGAACCCGATCAAAGCTCCGAAATCCGGAACAGTTACCCAGATCCTCGTCGATAACGGACATCCTGTTGAGTTCGGCGAAGTTCTGGTTGTCATCGAATAGCCTCTAACCCGTGAGCGTGTCATGTTTAAAAAAGTCCTGATCGCCAACCGTGGTGAGATTGCCCTCCGGATTCACCGGGCCTGTAAAGAAATGGGTATTGAAACGGTGGCTGTTCACTCAACGGCAGATGCGAATGCTATGGCGGTTCGCTTGGCTGATGAATCTGTCTGTATCGGCCCACCACAATCCAAAGACTCCTATCTCAACGTCCATCAGATTTTGAGCGCCGCGACCCTAACAGGCGCAGATGCCATTCACCCGGGCTACGGATTCCTCTCGGAAAACGCGCAATTCGCCCGCATGGTCGAAGAGCACGGTTTCACCTTTATCGGCCCAAAGCCCGAGCACATCGAAACCATGGGCGACAAAGTCTCCGCAAAACAAACAGCCCAGAAATTGGGACTGCCGGTTATCCCCGGGTCTCCCGGTGCAGTGACCTCTGCTGAAGAAGGTCTCGAGATGGCCAAGGAGATGGGTTTTCCTGTCCTCATTAAGGCAGCATCAGGCGGCGGCGGGCGCGGGATGAAAGTCGTCCGCAAGGCCGAAGAATTTATCGAGCAATATAAAACCGCCCGTGCGGAAGCCAAAGCCAACTTCGGCGACGACACGGTCTATATGGAGAAGTATCTCGAAAAACCGCGCCACATCGAAATCCAAATTTTCGGTGACAAGCACGGCAACGCCATCCATTTGGGTGAACGCGATTGCTCGACGCAACGTCGTCACCAAAAAGTCATCGAAGAAGCTCCGTCTCCTGTCCTCTCCGAAGAAGCCCGCGCTGAGATCGGCGCACGTGCAGCCAACATGATCCGCGAAATGGGCTATGTCGGCGCAGGGACAATCGAATTCCTCTGGGAAAACGGCGAGTTCTTCTTCATGGAAATGAACACCCGTATTCAGGTGGAACACCCCGTCACGGAAATGCTGACAGGGATCGACCTGATCGCAGAACAAATCCGTGTCGCAGCAGGCGATCCGCTCTCCATCAACAAGGACGTGATCCGCTTCCGCGGTCACGCGATGGAAGTGCGGATCAACGCTGAGGATCCTGACACCTTTATCCCGTCACCGGGTGAGATCAGAACCTTCCACGCCGCAGGCGGCTTGGGCGTTCGCTTTGACTCGGCAGTGTACAACGGATACAAAATCCCGCCTTACTATGACTCAATGGTCGGGAAACTGATCGTCCACGGACGCAACCGTGAAGAATGCATGGCCCGTATGCGCCGCGCGATTCAGGAAACCGTTGTTGACGGCGTGAAAACAACGCTGCCGTTGCAGCTTTGGATTCTGGATCAGCCTGAATTCACCAGTGGAGACTACAACATTCACTGGCTCGAGAAAAAGCTGGAAGCCAAAAATAAAAAAGCGGAGTAATCCATGGCAGTTCCGGAATTTATAACACCGGAAGACCTGCTGGAGATTTATGCACTCGGCCTGTTTCCTATGGCCGAGTCCGCAACCGAAAAAGGGTTCGGTATCGTTGAACCCAAAGAACGCGCACTTCTTCCCATTAAAGACCTGCACATCCCGAAACGCTTGAAACGCACGCTGTTACAAAAACCCTACCGCGTGACAATCGACACGACCTTTGAACATGTCATCGACCAATGCGCCAAAGCACGCCCCGAGACATGGATCAATGATGATATTCAAATCCTCTTCACATCGCTTCATGACCGCGGCATAGCGCACTCAATCGAATGTTGGAACGGAGATGAGCTGGTCGGCGGACTTTATGGGCTAGCACTGGGCGGAACATTCTGCGGCGAGAGTATGTTCTCAACCCAAACTGACGCCAGTAAAATTGCCCTGATATATCTGTGCGCCGTCCTCGATCACGCAGGATTTACGCAACTTGATGCGCAGTTCCATAATCCTCATCTCGAACAATTCGGCATCTATCAAATCCCGCAAGAAGACTATGTCACAACAATGCAGGCCCATTTAACGGATGAAGTGAGTTTCGGGGCACACGGCAAATCAATCGAAGAAATCCTCGTGCAGTATCTGGAAAAGCGCGGGCTTCTGGTGTAAAAATAAACCATGAAACACAACGACCTATCAGATACAACCGCGCAACTGCCCCAAGGCACCGTCCTGATTATAGGCAATTTCGACGCCGTCCACTTGGGCCATCTCTATCTGATAGAACAGGCACGTGCCACCGCAGATTTAAAAGAAACGGATTTGAGCGTCCTGACATTCGCGCCGCACCCGCGCCGTCTCTTTCGCCCTGAAGATAAACCCTTCCGCATCACACCGGACGCCCAAAAAATCAAAGCACTGGAAGCCACAGGCAAAATCAATCATCTCTTTACGCTGCCCTTTAACTGGGAGATTGCGAACCTCTCGGCAGAGGACTTTGTCGAACACATCATCAAACGCATCAACCCGACAGTGATCTATATCGGCGAAGATTTCCGCTTCGGTCATAACAGAACAGGCTGCGCACAAACTCTAAAAGACGCAGGGTTTGAAACAAAGTCAGTGACACTCAAAACCGACCCGCAACATGGCGTCATCTCTGCCACTCGTATCAGAGGGCTGATCCAATCAGGCCACATGGACGAAGTAAAATCGCTTCTAGGCCGCGAGTGGATTATCGAAGGCAAAGTCACAAAAGGCGATCAACGCGGGAGAGAATTAGGCTACCCGACCGCCAATGTCCCGTTAGAGGAAACCATCCACCCCGCCTACGGCGTGTACGCAACCTATGTCCGCATAGAAGGCGAAACCAAATGGCGCATGGCGGCAACCAATATCGGCATCCGCCCGATGTTTGAAGTGGAAACTGCCCTGATCGAAGCGCATATCCTCGACTTCTCAGGCGATCTTTACGGCAAGACGCTGGAGATCAAACCCGTTGCCAAGATTCGCAACGAAGAAAAATTCACCTCTCTTGAGGCACTCATCAAACAAATCGAAAAAGACTGCGCCAAGTGCCGCGATATCTTGGAACTAAAACCAGCTGCGTAGGTTCTTGAGACGATACCCCTTAACCGCACGTGCCAACCCCTTGGCGACACGATAAATACCATACACCTGAACAGGCGCCGCCCAAATCATACAGGTGCGTACAAACAAATCGTAGTTATCCATGAAATAGGTGCGACCCGCTTCGGACATTTCCGTCATGGTTGGAAAATCCCCGCCATAAATGCGATCAACCAATCCTTGAATAGCAGTGACATCGCCATTCAACTGAATCTCGATGCTCGCCCCGTTGAGCATAATGAACAGAAGGATCGACCAAATCCAGATGGTGCGGATGATAAAAACGGAATGATGTTCGAGCAAATCACCTTTTTGCGCCTGCGATTCAAAGACGTAGGCAAACACCAGAGCCGCCGTAACCCCAATAAACGCAACACTTTGCGCGAATGGCGTTACAATGCATCCCATGCCCAATCCGATCAAAAAGGACAAATAGAGAAACAGAATTTTATGACGGTCACTGAGGGAGGAAAGATTCATAAGGGTAGCCTACTTACGTCCGAAGAGTTTCTCAATATCATCCAAAGATAAAGCCACAAAGGTCGGACGCCCGTGATTGCATTGCCCTGAGAGCGGAGTGCGCTCCATATCCCGCAGCAATGCATTCATCTCCTCAGGCGTTAGGCGCCGACCTGAACGAACAGACCCGTGACACGCCATCGTTGAAAGCACAGCATTAAGACGTTCTTCAAGCCCAGTGGCTTTATCAAAATCACGTAGCTCATCGGCGAGACTTTGCAAGAGTTGGGGCAAAGAAACTTTCCCGACCAACAAGAGCGGCACAGAGCGCACAGCGATAGCCCCCGCGCCAAAGGCCTCAATCTCAAGGCCCGAAGTCTTGAACATCTCGGCATATTCTAAAAGCCGTGCGCAATCCGTATCATCCAGCGAGATAATCTCAGGGGTCAGGTAGAGCTGGGATTCAATCCCGCGCTCCGCCACTTGCTCCTTGAAGCGTTCATAAACCAGTCTCTCATGCGCGGCGTGTTGATCGACAATCACAATCCCGTGTGTCGTCTGGGCAATAATGTAATTCTCATGAATTTGCGCCCGCGCAGACCCTAACGGATACGCGGTCTCTTCAAGAACAGGAGCCGACGGCACATCAAACCGCGTGGAGGGTGCGAGATCGGCAGAAGATTGGAAAGGGGCAGGGGCATAGGCATTGGTCACGTGCTCCGCCAACGCCCCGCGATAAGAAGAAGACGACGGAGCAGAATAAGAACTTAAATAAGCGCGCGGATTAAACGAAGACGGCTGCTGCGCAGTACGGGATTGCTCCAACTGCCCCAATAAATGATCGGTAAGGGAGGTCACAGGCTTAACCTCTTGCCCCATCAACGCATGACGAATAGCACTGACAATCAACCCGCGAATAAGGGCAGCGTCTTGAAAGCGAACCTCGGCTTTGGCAGGGTGGACGTTGACATCCACAGCAGCAGGCGGCACATCCAAAAACAAAGCCACAACCGGATAACGATCCTTTGCCATCACATCCATGTAGCCTGCACGCACCGCGCCCAAAAGCTGCTTATCGCGAACCGCACGACCATTCACAAACAGAAATTGCTTTTGGGCTGTCCCGACATTATGTGTGGGCTTGGCAATCCGTCCCGTTAATCGCACATCCCCGCGCAGCGCATCCAGCGAAAGCGAATTGGCAACGAAGTCTTCGCCCATAATATCGCGCATCCGCGCATCAAGCTGCGCGTCGCCGTTCTCGCTCAACACGGGATAATGAAAAATGGACGCGCCGTTATGCGACAATCGAAACGCCACGTGCGGATACACCATCGCAAGACGTTGCAGCATCTCTTTTACCGCACCATATTCGGTGGCAGAAGTTTTGAGGAATTTCAGGCGAGCAGGGGTCAGATAAAACAAATCCCGAACTTCAACAACTGTGCCTTCATGATGGGCAGACGGACGAACGGCTGATTTCTTACCGTCCACAACCTCAATCTCGAAAGCTTCCCCACCGCGCGCACGCGTTGCAATCTTCATGCGCGAGACCGAGGCAATAGACGGCAGCGCTTCCCCACGGAACCCGAGGAAATTGATATTGAGCAAATCATCATCAGGAAGTTTCGAAGTCGCATGACGATCAATTGCCGCGTCCAAATCATCAGCCGCCATCCCCATGCCGTTATCGCGCACAAGGATCAATTCTTTCCCGCCGTCTTTCAACTCGACTTCAATACGCGTTGAGCCCGCATCAACCGCATTTTCAACCAACTCCTTGACCGCAGCCGCAGGCCGTTCGACCACTTCTCCGGCGGCAATCTGGTTGATTAAGGTATCGGGTAAATGACGAATGCGCATCCTATAAACCGACCATCTCTTTTGTGTGGGGGGCAATTTCCGCCATGTTATTGGTCGTCATATCAACAATCTTTGATCCTGTGATAACACCGTCCGCGCCAAAGCCAATCATCTTGCGCGCCTGATCGGGTGTAGAGATTCCAAAGCCTGCAATCGCAGGGAGATCAATATGAGATTTAATAGACGCAAAAAGAGCCGACAATTTATCGGAGTAATTCTCAACTGCCCCCGTTGTCCCCATGCGCGTCACGACATAGACAAAACCACCGGCAACCGCTGCAATCTTTTGCAAGCGTTCAGGCGTAGAAGTCGGGGCAGCAATAAAGACCAACTCGATGCCGTTGGCGTGTGCCGCAGGCGCAACAGTATCCGCGCGCTCTGGCGGCATATCAGGAATAAGCACGCCGTCAATACCAGCCGCTTTACAATCGGCAAAGAATTTATCAACCCCGCGCGCCAAAACCATGTTGTAATACAGCATGAGCGTCAGAGGAACATCGGCAGACAAAGCGCGAATACGCGCAACAAGTTGAAAGCCTGCATCAACCGTAAACCCGTTATTGAGCGCGATATTGCCAGCCTTTTCAATGACTGGCCCGTCTGCGACAGGGTCGCGAAACGGAAAACCCAGTTCCAGACCGTGTGCGCCGTTCTCAATCAGCGTTTTGGCAACTTCATAAGAGGTTTCAAGATCAGGATATCCAAGCAGCACATACGGCATATAAACATGACTGCCGTCTTTGATTTTTTGTGTAATGAAGGAATAGCGTGACATTATGCTTTCTCCGCCAAGTAAGCTTGAATATGTGCAAGGTCTTTATCCCCGCGACCTGAGAGATTAACCAGTATGATCTTTCCCTGCTGCTCGCGCGCGAGCTTCAATGCATAAGAAATCGCATGGGAGGATTCAAGCGCCGGAATAATGCCCTCAGCGCGCGTAAAAATCTGCAAGGCTTCAACTGCTTCATCATCGGTTGCAGCCACATAAGACGCACGACCAGTATCGCGCAGGTAAGCGTGTTCAGGGCCAATCAACGGATAGTCAAGCCCCGCAGAAATAGAATGCGTTTCAAATATCTGTCCGTCTTTGTCTTGAAGCCCAAGTGTTTTCATGCCGTGAAGAACCGCCGTCACACCTTTGCACAACACAGCGCCGTGTTTATCGGTATCAAGCCCGTGCCCTCCCGGTTCAACACCGATGAGCTGGACATCCTTATCATCCATAAAGCCGCTAAAGAGGCCCATCGCATTTGACCCGCCCCCGACACACGCAAGCGCATAGTCAGGTAAACGCCCGATTTGGGCAAGGCATTGCGCGCGCGCTTCACGTCCGATCACCTCTTGGAATTTCCGAACCATGGTCGGAAAAGGATGCGGCCCTGCAACAGTTCCCATCACATAGCTAGTCGTCTCGCACGTCGCAATCCAGTCACGCAGCGCATCGTTAATCGCATCCTTCAAAGTCTTGCCGCCTGATTGAACGGCAATCACCTCGGCGCCGAGCAATTTCATGCGCTCGACGTTCGGTGCTTGGCGCGCAACATCCACCGCGCCCATATAAATCACACACTCCATCGAGAGCTTCGCACACGCCATAGCGGTCGCAACACCATGTTGACCCGCACCGGTTTCAGCAATGACACGTGTCTTACCCATGCGCTTGGCAAGAAGAACCTGCCCGATGGCGTTATTGGTTTTATGCGCGCCGCCATGCATCAAATCTTCGCGCTTGAAATAAAGATCAGCGCCATACGCGCGAGACAAATTCCCCGCATAATAAAGCGGAGTAGGGCGTCCGCCCCAATTTGCCAGAATGGAAAGATACTCCTGCATAAAGTCGGGGTCAGCCTCAGCCGCACGAAACGCCGCAAGCAATTCATCCAGAATAGGCATCAGCGCTTCAGGCGAGTAGGTGCCTCCATACTCGCCGAAAAAACCGAAATCATCATTTTTGAGGGTCGCCGTCATTTTCTCTCCTAGGGAAGACCCTTTATAGCGGGAAAATATCGGTCAAGCCTAGTGCTAAGCTCCATAAATCGACAAATGTCCGCCGAAAATGGACGCTTTTGCGAGAACGTCCTTAATAGTTCGTTTGCCGCTTTTCGCTTTTTAAAACTGCGCAGATAGGCCTCGACAAAACGGCGATAGCGCCGCTGGGCATAGAGATAAGAGCGGATATCCCGCCAATAGCGCGAACGCATCCCATGCTTCAACGCATTCTGTGAAGATTTTTTCTTGCCCGCATCCGTGCGCGGCCCCGTCGATTTGCTCCACGGCGCCCATTTCCGAATGGCTTCCCGTTGTTTTTGTTTCTGCTCGTCTGTCCATGCACGCATCGGAACACTATAGGAATAAATTCATACTACAGCAAGATAAAAAAATATTGACATAATATAGAAATAAGCTTATACCATCAGCGGATAAAGACAATAAGTGAATAATTATCAATTAGAGGATGAAAAATGACAGGTGATTTAAAAGAAGCGGTAGCTGAGCACAATAGAAGAGTAGAAGAAAGAACAACGACTTTACTAACAAATGTATTTGATAAAGTCTGCTCTGATCCAGAGCTCGAGTCTAAAATGCTTCAGGCACATAAGACTGGAAGTGCCTATATAAGAGTTAACGCAGCAAGGCTAGATCTGGGAGCATCTAAATTACGAGCATTTTGGGTGGCTGTTTTTCCTGAAGAAATTGCTAGAGATCCGGAATTCCCATACATCGAAGATGATAAAATAGAGGAAGTTCTAAGTAAGCATGCTTTAGCAAAGAAAGTACAAGATGCTAATTTGCAAGTAAGAGTAACTAATTTTAGAAATTTTTCTATGCTGGTATCGCTTAGTAGTTTTCCCAAGTAATATAACGCGTTAATAGATACAATGTAAAAAAGCCCCGATTTTCGGGGCTTTTATATTTACTATCCGACTATCTAGGGGCGGATAATACATGTCATGGCCCATTTTTTGATGGCTTCCCGCTGTTTTTGTTTCTGTTCGTCTGTCCATACACGCATCGGGATATTATAGGAATATAATCATAGAAAAGCAAGATTGGATTTTATTGACATAAGGAAGAGGTGAGTGGTAGAGCTTATCGACAAATTTGAGAAAACGAAAAAAGGATTTTTAAAATGTCTGAAGAAAATTCAGGATCACCCAAAAAGATTGAGGAGATAGTGGACGATAGTACTGAGGGAGACTCCCCAAAACAGAGAAAGTGGCTTGCCTATATGCGCTATGCGGCTTTTAGTGCTATTGATACTGCTGTTGTTTCCGCGGCGGTCGCTGCTGGTGGAGCTGCCTTTGGTGTTGTTGATCCGAAAGTTGCTGTTGGTGCATGTTGTATTGCTTTTGCAGAAGTTGCCATTGTTGGCGCGGGGGGTGCGGTTGCTAATTCTTTTGCAGGAGTTGATAAGAATTTATTTGCAGGCCAATTTTTAAGTGATATTTCCAAAGAGGAAAAATTACAATGGAGTAAGACTGGAGCAAGTCTCGCAGTCATAATCTTTGCAGCCGCTTCATTCGGTTTGAACGCAGTCCTTCAAGAAGAGGGCGGATCAAACCACGGAACAACACATCAAACCGTAAAACATTCACTCGAATAAAAGGATAATAAAAATGAGCAATATGAGAACCGACCCTATAGCAATTGAAAAAGCCAAAGTCTTGGAGGGGTTTGATCGTCTGGCCTGCAAGCTGATTGAGTTTGATGAACAAACCCAAGGTAGCGGTCACTCTCTTCTGCTTCGTGATAGTTTTAATAGGGAAGCTAAAAAGTTAGGAATAGAAAAGCGAGAAGAAGCTTTAAACATATGCACTGCCATACATAATATTTTGAAAGCAATCAGTGAAGATCATTGGCTAAATTGGTATGGTGCAAAATACGATGGAGCGACTTCCCATGAAAAATTGCAAAACGCGTTTAAGGCGGCACGCACTTTGATTGATGAAAATTTTGATGGGTTTCCAAGGGAGGAAGCTGCTCAACGTAGATTTGAGAAAGCTGCAGAAATGATGATGAGGCTTGATATTTAGTCAAAGCAACTCCTCCCCAAGAAAATAATACCCTTGTCATCACGAACGTCTGAAAGGCGCATGACGATTCAGTGAAAGATGATCTGGATTGCTTCGGAGCGATCGCTCCTCGCAATGACGGTTTGGAAAACCCACAGATGGACACGGATAAACACAGATAGAGGATGACGTGGCACGAAAAACTTTGCGTTTGAAAATTAATATAAACCACAGATAAACACAAATAGACACGGATAGTCTCCAAACCGTCATCACCCGACGTGTTCGGGTGATCCAGAAGTGCATGGATTCCCCGAATAAATCGGGGAATGACGAAAAGTAACTCAGGATGACAGAATTCTCTTTGTGCGTTGGTGGTTCAAAAAAATAGGAATAATCACAAAGTTCTGAAGTGAAAAATAAAAAGCCCCGAAAATCAGGGCTTTTGAATTTCTGTAGGCACGAAAAAGATTAAGCAGCTTCGTTGAGGCTTGCCAAATCGATTTTAATGCCAGGACCCATCGTAGAAGACAAAGCCACTTTCTTAATGTAAGCGCCTTTAGCTCCTGATGGTTTTGCACGGTTGATAGCTGCCGCAAATGCGCGAATGTTTTCAGCAAGTTTTGCAGCATCAAAAGAAGCCTTACCAACGCGAGCGTGAACGATACCAGCTTTTTCAGCACGGAATTCAACAGCACCACCTTTGGAAGATTCAACTGCCTTAGCAACGTCCATAGTCACAGTTCCGAGTTTCGGGTTTGGCATCAAACCACGTGGACCCAAAACTTTACCGAGTTTCGCCATCAAAGGCATCATGTCAGGAGTAGCAATACAGCGATCAAAATTGATAACGCCTTTTGCAACTTCTTCAGCGAGGTCTTCTGCACCAACAATGTCAGCACCAGCCTTTTGAGCTTCTTCAGCTTTAGGGCCTTTAGCAAACACGGCAACGCGAACAGTCGCACCGGTTCCGTGTGGAAGCTCGGTCACACCGCGAACAACCTGATCGTTCTGACGTGGGTCAACACCCAAGTTCATAGCAATCTCGATTGTCTCGGAGAATTTGCGTTCTTTTGCAGCGCTCAGCAAAATGGCGACAGCATCTTCGACAGAGTACAGTTTTGTACGGTCAACAAGAGCATTTACTTTTTTGGTTTTCTTAGACAAAGCCATCTTAACCCTCCACAACTTCGATACCCATGGAACGAGCAGAACCTTCAACCATCAACATGGCTCCGGCTACGTCATTCGCATTGAGATCTTGCATTTTTTGGTTAGCGATTTCTTCAACCTGTTTCTTGGTGATCTTCGCAACATACCCGTTCTTACCAGGAGTCTGGGAAGCTTTTTGAATCTTCGCAGCCTTCTTGATGAAGTAAGTCACAGGTGGAGTTTTCATGATGAAAGTGAAAGAACGGTCTTCGAACACTGTGATAACCACAGGGATCGGCATCCCTTTTTCCATGCTTTCGGTTTTGGCATTGAATCCTTTACAGAATTCCATGATGTTAACGCCATGTTGACCCAAAGCCGGACCAATTGGCGGAGACGGGTTAGCTGAACCAGCAGCAACCTGTAGCTTGATATAGCCTTTAACTTTCTTGGCCATGATACAAACCTTCCTTAGTTAGAGTTGAAAGGGCTGTGGTACGGCTCGGGTCTGGCTCCCAAAACAGGGGGAATTTGACCGACAACCTCCCACAAAACTGGCCTGTTTATAAGGAATCCGCCCCCCAAACGCAAGGAAATAAATTAATTTGACATAATTAAAATGACAGTGGTAGAATATCCAATATATTAGGCAAAGGGAAAATGAGGGGGTAGTGATGTCTAAATTAGATGAAATTATGGGAGCAGGAGAGGCAATCACTGCGGCGTCAGAAAGTCCTCAAGCCCAAGATTCTAAAATAGGAAACTTTGCATTTACGGATGGGCTCACACGATGCCCAGAGGGTATAAAACTGCCCACTGCAGGTTTTATAGACAATGGAGAATCCGCAGCTAAATGTAAGCCAACTCAAGGAAGGACAGACATTTCGGACTCATTCAGCTTTATGCGCCCCTAGAGACAAATCCGTTAAGTATCATCATCCATTTTTGTAACCCCGCATGGGATGCGGGGTTTGGTGCAAAAAGAGCCAAAGCCCCCGTGTAACGCACGGAGTTGCGGGTGTGTTTGGTATTTTTCTTGGTGTCTTGGGGCCTTAGTGGTTCATTTGTTTTTAAACGCAAAGCACGCAAGGGAACGCAAAGAGGTCTGTGCAGATATTGTCATCCTGAGCCTTCGGGCGAAGGATCTCCCTTTCTGCCGTAGGAAGAGTGAAGAGTGGATAGTGAGAAGTTTTCTCATTATATTTGGTGTCATTGCCTGAATTTACAAAGTAAATTCTAAGGCAATCCATGGATTTCCCTAGAATTGGCAAAGCCAATTCGGGGAATGACGGGTGGATTTTTGGGTGGTTTTCTTGGTGTCTTAGTGTGCTTAGTGGTTCATATATTTTTAACCACGAAAGGCGCGAAGAACCCTCTCCCTGCGGCTCGCGCCGCTTCCCTCTCCCGAGGGGCGAGGGATTTTTTCAAACCACAGATGGATTCGACTGTCATCGCGAGTGACTTAGCGGTTCAAAAATTTATAAGTCTCAACGGATGTGAATGAAGAAATACAAAAAAGGCGGGAAAAACTCCCGCCTTTAGAATTTTAGGGGCTTTCGTTCTAAGATTAGAACTTGATGTCTGTGCCAACCATGATTGAGGTGGCTTCAGCATCAGTTGTGCCTTCTTCAATGTCATGGAAACCAACAGACGCACGGAAGTCCATTCCTGGGCCATACTTATAAGTTGCTCCCAAAGAATAACGATCATAGTCAACGTCATTTACGTCGTCTTCTTTGTTGTAGTAAGACGCTCCATAAACAACAGATCCCATTTTGTAGTCTGCACCGACAACCCAGTATTCTGCTTCATCATCAGCATCACCCAGATCATCATTCATGTAAACAACACCGACTCCGAAATTACCGATGTCAAAATCAGCACCGATATTCCAGGCATCACGGTCATCGGCTGTACCGGTCTCGACTTGTGCATGGGTGTAACCTGCACCAATACGATAGGTGAAGCCTTCCGCCTCATTCTCGTAACGAACAGCCATATCCCAGACATCACTGGAAGCAGTGGTATCATCAACATCAGAAGCGTTACCGCTTGTAGAACGAGAGGCATCACCAACTTCAGGAGTATAGGAAATACCGGCCTGGAATCCGGAGAACATCGGAGAAATATAGGAAACTTTATCAGACTTAGCAGACACGTCATGATCATAGTCTGTCTCGCCGATTGCTGTAGAGCTCAAACCTGCTGCTGTGAAGTTCACAGGGTTGAACATCTGCAAGCGACCGTCAATGTTGGAGTCAGCTGCAGGAGCAACAACTTGAAGAATGTAAGGAGTGCCATGGGTAGCTCCGAAATTCACACGTCCCCAATCGCCAGAAAAGAAGACATAGGTTTCATCAACTGCGAAATCATCTCCAACATCAACACGACCTTCGATATGAGCGCCAACTGTCAAACCATTATCAAGGGTGGTTTTGCCGTCAAAGTGAACTTCCGTCTGACGAAGAATATCAACATTACGAACCCCTGACCCGGTTGCTTCATCTTGGTCAACATAGTTGACGTAGCCTTTAAAGTAACCGCCAAGTTTTAATTTAACGCCTTCCGCACCATCTTGTGCATGAGCCGGGTACGCAGCCAAAACAGCGCCTAACGCCACGCCACGCCGCAAAGCATAAGTTTTTTCATTTTTTCATCTCCTAGAAAATATGAGAGCAGAGCCAGAAATTGACCGAATCGCTCAATTAAAATGGGGGCTGGCCTAGATAAGGTGTTTA
>JAGRKB010000081.1 GCA_020442425.1 Alphaproteobacteria bacterium
TGCCAGACGTCCAACGGAAAGCTTCCGTTCCAGAGGCCGAGGTTCCTTGTCCTACAACGATGGAGCCATCTCCGCTTACGCTTGTTGCTCTACTTACAAAACCTCCTCCGGGAAGATCTCCTAGCCCTACCATACCGCTGCCAGACGTCCAACGGAAAGCTTCTGTTTGGAACGATCCATTCACGCTTTCTCCGACTGCTGTGCTTCCATCAAGACTCAATCCCCATACATGGCTGGAAAATCCCAGATTTCCTGTCGGATTTGCACCCGTTGTATCATTCCAGATGTATCCTTGGGGGAGTGCGAAGCCAGCATTTATGGATGATTCTCCTCCGATTACTGTACCGTCATCACTGATTGCATATGCGCGGTCGAAAGCAATTGTGCTGTCTGCATGCTGAATTGATTGCGCATAACCCGGTTCTATGATGCATAATGGGATTATGATGAGTAAAATGTATTTTTGTAATGATTCTAACGAGAAAATCTTGTTCACCTTTATAAAACTCTTAGAGCAAAAGGTGACTCTTATTGGTTAAGAACTTCTTAAATGTTCAGGCCAATATCTCGTGGATATTTTCATAGTCTTTTTTTATTGCTTTTAACCTTGTAACACTTCTTTGACCTTTGAGGCTAAGTCTTTGAGAGTGAAGGGTTTTGGTAGGAAATAGATATTATCGCCCAATGTGTCTTTGAGGCGTTCTTCGGTGTATCCCGATATAAATATGATTTTGAGGTCGGGGACGCTTTCGCGAATTTCTTTGGCGAGGGTCGGGCCGTCTTTTCCGGGCATCATGACGTCTGTGATAAGCAGGTCAATCGGTTTGTCCAATGATTGAAAAACTTCGAGGCCTGCATCCCCGTTTTCCGCAGTGATGACTTCGTAGCCTTTGTTGGTTAGGGCTCGGGTTGAGAATGTTCGTACCGCATCTTCGTCCTCGACCAACATAATCCGTGCGTTCCCTGTTAGGTCTGTCGATGTTTCTTCCGTTTGTTCGGGGTGTTTTTCTTGATCTTTTTCTTCTTCGCGGACGCGTGGGAGGTAAATCGAGAAGCTGGTTCCTTCTCCTACGATGCTGTCTACTCCAAGATACCCGCCGGTTTGACGTATGATGCCATAGACTGTGGCAAGGCCAAGGCCAGTTCCTTTGCCAACTTCTTTGGTTGTGAAGAACGGTTCGAAAATATGCTCGAGTACGTCCGGGGGAATTCCGGTTCCTGAGTCTTTAATCTCGATTTTTGTCCATTCACCTGCCGGCATTGTGTCTTGTCCAAAGCTCATGGATTCTGTTGTGGTCAGGGCAGTGGTCGTGATTGTTAAGGCTCCGCCATCGGGCATAGCATCTCTGGCGTTGACCACCAGATTGACGAAGACCTGTTCCATTTGCCCGCTATCGACTTTGACGGGCCATAAATCGTTTCCGTGTACAAGATCGAGGTCTATATTGACACCAATCAAGCGGCGCAAAAGGTGAGCGACTTCGGTTAGTATGTCTGTCACGTCCTGAATTTGCGGGCGCAGAGTTTGTTGTCTGGAGAAAGCCAAAAGTTGGCGCACGAGGTTGGCGGCACGGTTCGAGTTCTGTTTGATTTGTTGAATGTCCCCAAAGGATGGGTCACCCGGCTTATGGCGCAAAAGCAACAGATCACAGAAGCCGATAATGGCCGTCAGGAGGTTATTGAAGTCATGGGCAATGCCTCCGGCCAGTTGACCGACGGCTTGCATTTTTTGGGATTGGATAAATTGGTTTTCCAGACTTTTTTGTTGGCTTAAATCCAAAAAGTGGACGGCCATGTTATCGCCTTCGGAGAGCATGCGGGCAAACATGTGACAAGGAAGAGGGGTTTTTGACTGGTCTTCCCAGAGACGTATTTCAATCGGGTCAGTCAGGATTTCTCCGGAGCGAATTTTTGCCAGAGTTTCTGTAGCCAGAGGCCAGTCTGCATAGTCTATAATTTCTGTGAAGGGAAGAAATTGAACTGATTGTTGTTCTTTTTCCACCATTTTTTCCAGTAGTGGATTGCATTCCTTGATCTGGTTTTCTTTATCGAGAATTGCAATCCCTATTGGGGCTTCTTCAAAGAATTGGCGGAAGCGATCTTCGGAGTCTTGTAAGGCCTGACGAATAGCTTGTTCGGCGGATAGGTCGTTGACCACAGCGCGGGTTAGCGTTTTTCCATCTTCGTCATGGACGACGGTCTGGGTAATTGAGGCTAGAAATTCTCTGTCTTTTACTGACTTCATTCGGACTTCGGCAATTTGTCTAACGCCGCCGTTTTCTTTGATGTCGTATGGTTCTGCGTTATCCGGTACACTGACGAAAAAGCTGTGAAGATTTTTCTTTCCAACCAGTTCTTCAGCGTCTGTTCCCAGCCATCTGGCGAGTGTGGCGTTTACAAATTCGAACACACCATATTGATTGACCGAGAAGAAACCAACTGGAGCGTTGTCTGTATAATCAATGAGTTTTTCATGCTCATTTGATAATTCTTCTTGCTGGGTTTTCTGTGTGGTGATGTCTTCTACGCGCCAGTGCGTATAGTGTTTCCATCCTGAGATAGGACCTGCGGTGATCGTGTACCATTTAGTAGTAGAACCGTTTTTATGAAGAGGAATGTCCAGCGATAGGGTTTCTCCATCACGGGCTGCTTTTTGCAATTGATCAAAATGCTTCTGATACCCTTGCGCGGTCTCGAAAAATGACAAAAGACAGTTCAAAGACGGAACTGATTGTTTAGGGCACAAGTCATGAATTTTTGAATTAAAGAGAATTGTTTTCCCGCTTTGATCTGTAACCATTCGCGCATTGCGTGACATCTCCAGAATTTCGGATAGAAGGGCCAGTTTTTTTGATTGTCCAGGTCTTAGGAAACTCAATAGGCTGAGAGAGTTTTTTTGTTTTGTTTGGGTGTATGTCGGTGGGTTTGGCATTTTTTGTCGAACAGGATTGCGGAGGGTTAGGGGGATGTTTCCGATTGGTCTAGAATGGCAGATAATTAGCGAAAAATAAAGAGTCAGAGACAGTTTGGCTGGTATTTTCCCTGTGAAATTACGAATTATTACGAGGAATTTCTCCGTTTTTCCAGTTTTGCTCAAATTGTGCCCGATAGCTTTCGGCAATGAGTTTGTGCTGAATGATAATAATTCTGATGGGAGATGCCAAAGAGACCAATGCCAGCTTGTCTTTATAGATGTAGTGCGGAATTTGGGTGAAAAGCTCTTTGGATATCCAGCGATAATTTTCCTTGATGTCAGCGGCAGGGGCAAAGTTTGTGTCCCCGTGCTTTATAAGGGCTCTCCATGAAATATTCAGCTTTTTGTATTCTTTTAGTTTCTTATCAATTTCTTCTTTGTAAGGAATCCATTGGCTTTCATCTAATCCGCTGAGCATTAAGTCTTTGGATTTTGATGGCTTTAGGGTTTCTATGATGTCCCCCCAAAGCCGGATAGGGGCGGTGCTGCCTGAGAGCGTTTTAATATTAAATATATTATCTGTCAGTCGTAGGCCCGGACCTTCTATAAATTCAAGGCCTTCACGCTCAAAGGTTTGTTGGATTGTCTCTAGCGTGAATTGTCTTGGGGAGGTTATTCCCCGTTCCAATTTGTTGATGGCAGGAACGGAGATTCCGCTTTTTGCGGCCAAGTCTTCTTGTCTCCACCCTAACAAGTTTCTGGCTGCTTTGATGAGGCTATGGGTGAGCATGTTTATCCGTCTCTTTAGTGTTATAAGGATGTATTATATGTATTTAAGTATAGTTTATAAATCTTTTTATTGATTTTGTCATATTTCTTGTGAGATCGTCATCGACAGCGGAAGAATTTAGGAGGCGTAAATGGCAAAATTGAAGATGTTGGTCTGGTTGATGGTTATGGGGATGCTGTTCCCCGGCTTGGCTTTGGCAAAAGATCAGGAGAGTTCTTATGAGCGTGTGTTACGAACAGGAACTTTGCGATGTGGCTATGTTGTTTATTCTCCTTCCATTATTAAAGATCCGAATACAGGAGAATTGTCGGGGATATTTTATGAGATTACGGAGTTGATGGCGCAACGGCTTAATCTAAAGGTTGAATGGACACAAGAAATTCAGTTCCCGACAATGGTTGAAGATATGCGTGCGCAAAAGTTTGATGCGTTATGCTTGAACGGTTGGGGGACTGCTCATTTGGCTCCTTACCTGCGCATGATGTCTCCTCTTTATTACAGCACGATCCATCCTTATGTTCGTTCTGATGATCTGCGCTTTGATCATAAGCTTTCTATGATGAATGATCCGCAAGTTAAAATTTCGACTATTGATGGTACAGGGACTTCTGTATTTGCGCAGCAGAGCTTTCCGAAAGCGCAGCGGGTTTCTTTGCCTCAAATGTCTGATTACTCCATGACGATTTTGGACGTTGTGAATAAAAAGGCGGATGTTGTTTTGGTTGAAGATGCTTTGGCTGCGGAGTTTTTAGAAAAGAATCCGGGGAGTATTCGGCGCGTTTTGTTGGATCGTCCTTTGCGGTACTACGCAAATTCCTATTATGTCGGGATTCATGAGAATGCCTTACATTCTATGTTGGATATGACTTTGGGCGAGATGCTGGGAAGTGGAGAAGTTGCGCGTATTGTCGAAAAATATGATCGTCATCATGCGCTTACACAAGTTCCGTTGCCGTTTAATTACTAAACCAAATTATTTGATTTTCCCTTGTTTTTTATAGACGTAGGAAATGATTTCCGCGACGGCTTTATACAGTTCTTCGGGGATAGGTTCGTCCAACTCTACCGTGTCGTATAATGATCTTGCGAGAGGAGGGTTTTCGAAAAGGATCACATCATTTTCTGTGGCTACTGTTCTGATCCTCAGAGCCAATTCATCCACACCCTTTGCAACGACGTAGGGAGCTTCGGCGACTTCTGTATCGTATTTCAGGGCAATGGAATAGTGGGTCGGGTTTGTAATAACAACGTCTGCTTTTGGGACGTTTTGCATCATACGCTGGCGCGCTTTTTCCATGCGAAGTTGTTTGAGTTTGCCTTTGATGAAAGGATCACCTTCTGTTTGTTTGTATTCGTCTTTAAGTTCTTGCTTGGTCATCCGCATTTGCTTGTTGAATTCCCATTTCTGGAAGAGCAGATCGGCAAGAGCAATTGCAAGTAGAGCAACTAAAATTCCGGTCATCATGCGTAGGGCTAGGAATTTTGTTTCATCCAACATTTCCATTGGAGACTGGTCTATAGTGTGTTCTATGCCCTCCATATAGGGATAGACCATGACAAAGCCGACAATGGCAATTGTCGCGATTTTGAAGAGGCCTTTTACAAACTCTGCTATAGATTTGATTGAAAAAAGGCGGGCGAAGCCTTTGAAGATTGATATTTTTGATAGATCAGGCTTTAAAACTTCCGGGGCTACCATTGGGCCGACTTGCATCATGGGGCCGATAATTGCAGATACAAGAAGAGCTAGAAAGACTATGAAGGTTGCGGCTATGCCGTGGCGAGCGGTTTCAGTTAATATGATTCCGACTCCTCCTGGTGTGCCTGGCATGGTGTGTGCTTGAGCAAAAAATTCTTTCAGGAAATCTGAAAGTTCGGCAAACATGTAGGGGGTGGCCGTGCCAATAAGTAGGGTCGCCGCCAAGAGTACGATCCATGTGTTCAAGTCACGAGACTGAGCCACCTGACCCCGTTTTCGAGCTTCTTCCAGCTTCTTGGGGGTGGCTTCTTCTGTCTTTGACGATTCGTCTGGTTTGTCATCACCTTCTGCCATAGTTTCAGTATGGCAGAAACGGGGGGTAAATTAAAGAGAAGCGGTGTTTAAATGTATGGTTATGCAGCGTAAGTTGCAGAGATCATTTCCACGATATCAACGGTTACTTTGCATTGCTGTATAGATTGTTCTTGAAGGTAGGATTGGGCTGCGTTTTGTATGGACAGGGCAATTGTTTTTCTGGTTTCTATGCTGCGGCCTTCGAGCAATTTAACTGTAATGTGAAGCATATTATCGGATAGGCTTTCATTACCGACTAACACTGACGATAAATGAACGGCTCTTGTTTTGATCCTGTCCAAATCGACACTAGGTTCTTTTGCAAGCTCGTTATGCAAGATGTTTAGAAGCTGTCTCTCTTGTTCAGGCGAAAGCAAGTTATTGTTTAGTTCGGCTATGATGTGTGGCATAGGCTTGTGGCTCCGGTGCGTGGAGAGTGAGACTGGATGAATTAAAAAAAACGGGAAGCTTACGCTGCCCGAATTTTGTTGATGGTATCTTTGATTTTTGCCCAGATCGGCATGTTCTCTTCAGAGTCATAAATCGAACCGTCCGCAGTGGCATTCTCGTTTTGAGCTTGCATGACTTTCATGCGTTCTTCCAAACGACGCTTGCGAGCTTCGCGTTCGCGAGCTTCACGTTCACGAATTTCTTGCTTCAGGTCTTCTGCCTGCTTTTGAGAAGTCTGGTTGGTGATCATCAATTGTTGGGCTTGTTTTTGCCATTGATCGCGTTGATCTTTCATATCGACCAATTGTTGTTCGGTCATGTGCAGTTGGTCTTCCAAAGAGCGGCAACGCATTTTGACACGTTCCATTTCCAACATGTCCTGAGCTTTTTGAAGTTCTGCGCGGATGGCAGCTTCTGCGTCAACTTTTGGAGGGAAGGGGCCGTATACGCGTTCAAGTTCTGATGTATCGATTTCCTTGTCGCCGGAGTCTGTTAAAGAGAAAGAAAGACGACCGGATTTGAGCGCACGTTGAATCGTGGACTTGGATTTACCTGTCAGATCTGAAGCTTTCGCAACATTCACTTTTGCCATAGAACACCCCCTTGGTATGGTTCGGCGCAATTCATATAAATTAGGAATGGCTGATTGGTTAGCACATTCCTAAGTTATGTTTCAAGTTTTCCCGACTAAAGAGATGAAATAATTGTGAATTATTATTTCTCGTAATACGGGAAAAAGGGGTGTTTTTTTAGTTATTTCATATGCTTGGCTAGAAGAGCCGAGAGTTTTTGCCATTGCGCTCCGGAGAATAGATGGGCGTATATAAATGGCAGGAAGCCTTTTTGACGGAGTTCGAGGAACTTTTTGTCATCCAGAGCCATTAACTTTTGTTCGTCAATGATGCGGAATCCGGAAAAATTAATTTTTTTGCCGTTTGGCGCCATGATTTCTGCCGTTCTTTCAACTAAAAGATCGGCTTCGACTAGAGCTTTTCCAAGTTCTGTCGTTTGATGGGCTGCGGCGTGGTACGATTTACAGAACTCTAAAGCGTTCTTTGAAAGAGCTGTTGCTGTGCCGTCATCAGTGAAAAAGCGTTGTTCTCCGTCTTCTTCAACTATGGCGGAATCTATGTCTACACATAGAACCAACTGGTCATTCTTTGGGTTTTCCGAGAAAATAAACGGATATCGGCGGATATAGGACGGGATGTAGGTCATCGGCTCCCATTCTCCGTCTTCGTCCAGAAACAGGTTTTCATTGTCCCTAAGCCCTAGGATCGCAACGGGTGTTGCGTTTTGATCGGGGCTGAATGCTATCGGATAGTGGTGACAGATTTGCGGCATCTCAATCATGGTAATCGGCACAGCGTTCACTTGTTTGGTGAAGGAAAGGCCAAAGCCGGGCTTCAGCGCCAAGGTCTTATGTTTTGCGGCGTCCAAAGGTTCCGGTTTCTTGTAAAAGAGGGGTAGAGATGCTGTCATGGTCTGTCTATCTTTTGTTACTGCTGTTTGATATCTAAGTTTTGGGAATTCTAGCGTGGAATATTCTAACTCTGTTCTGTGGATAGGGAAAGCCCCAATTTTCCTGTTTTTTAGCCGGTTTTTGGATGAAAATTCAGGGTTAGAAGCCCATTTCCAGATTTTCTGATTCCTCTTTCCTTTGGTGTTCGATGAATGAGCCTTTGCGGGCGTTGATGATTTCCTGATGTAATAAGGCTTCGCCTTCATTTTCAAGAGTGAGCTCTATAGATTTCGGAGATATTTTTGCGGTTAATTTTGGACTTTTTAGCCAAGTTGTGTAGAGAAAACATTTTGGCTGGTTTTGTTTGTAGGCGGAAGCGCAATCTTTCATGTTCATCATTTTGTTGTCTTGAGAGTATAAGAAGACAGTATACATTCCCTCTCGAGTAATGTTGGTTGGATCTCCGTATTTATCCATGATTTTTTGGGCAAGAATATCGATATCTTGAATGCGGTCGAATTTTTGTGTGTATTCGATTGCGTATATTTTTGTCTCTTTTGTATCGGATGTTTTATACCGGTATAGAGAAATTGTCGTGTCGGCACCTCTTCTGAAGGCATGCCCGAATGTCTCGATTGTTTCCGGTTCGGGGGTATTGTTTTCGAGCCAGCCGCCTCGCCAGCCGTTTTCTGAAAGAATTTTTATGGCATCGTCTGCCGTCATCAATAAATGGAAATCTGCGATGGTCGCATCTTCAAAATAGCCTTGTTTGTATTCAGGCCCAAGATAATTTGCAAAGTGTCCGCTGCGAAGATCAGGGCTTGCGTTTGCTTGCGAGATCATGGTCGATGCCATTACCCAGCAGGTCAAAAGAGTCAAGAAAGGCATTGCTTTTAACATGTTGATCTTGTTTTCTTTTTCTTTTGTGGGTTTGTATCTGTTTTAAAACCCACTTGTCATGAAATAAGATAGCATGTTCCTTTTAACAAGGCCTTAACTGTGTGTTTTGGCTTTGTAAGCTTTAAGAAGTTCTTAAAATATGCTTTTTAATCTGGAATTTCGATTTGGCGGATTTTGTTTTTATGGATGGTCAGGCCTATTTTTCCCTCCAACATTTTTCTCGCATCATGACCAAAAATTTCATCTCTCCAGCCATGGGTGAGAAGATGCGAAGAATCCGGATTTTGCACGTATTCTTCTAAATCGGACGAGGACGCAATCAGTTTTGCTGCGACGTCATTTTCGGCGGCCTTAATTTTCAAGAGCATTTTGAGCATTTCCAATGAGGCTGCTAATTTGGGTGGAAATGGTTTTTTATTCGGGAGCTTTGGCCACTGATCTTCAGGAATATTTACACCCTTGTTGACAACCCCCAGAATTAACTTTCCGAATTTTCCCTTTGCCATGTCTTTTGAGATGCCTCTGATCCTTGCAAGCTCTTCTTCGGTGGAGGGTTTTTGGTAGGCAAGATCAAGCAAGGTTTCATCTTTTAAAATCCGTGCGCGCGGGACATCTTTTCTTTGGGCTTCTGTTTCCCGCCAAGCTGCCAATTCTTTCATAACAGCTAAATCTTTTGGTTTTGCGGATCTGATTTTTAGTCGACGCCATGTTTCGTTTGGGTCAATTTCATAGAGATTGATATCTGTGAGCGCCTGTGCTTCTTCTATGACCCAATTATGTCTGTTCTTTTTGTTGAGTTGGTCTTCGAGATGAAGATAGATATCGATCAAGTGAGTGACGTCGGCTAAAGCATAGTTTAATTGTTTTTTGCTCAAGGGGCGGTGTGACCAATCTGTGAATTGACTGGATTTATCGACTTTTATTTCGCAAATACTTGTTACAAGCGCTTCGTATCCCGCTTGTTCTCCGTAGCCACAAACCATTGCGGCGATCTGGGTGTCGTATATTGGGCTTGGTATTTTTCCTGAAAGATTGACGATGATTTCTATATCTTGTCTCGCCGCGTGAAAAACTTTGAGGATGGACGGGTTGTTCATCAAATCCCAGATTGGAGTGAGGTCTAGTTCTTCTTCCGTTGAGAGGACATCAATGGCGCGTGCGTCTTTGTCCGGCCCTGATATTTGGATCAGGCAGAGTTTTGCATAGTATGTTTTTTCTCTCAAAAATTCCGTGTCGACCGTTATAAAGGGTTCGCTTGACAGGGATTGGCAAAAAGAGCGGAGTTCCGAGTTTGTGGTTATTATAGTCATGCAGAGTGTTTAAACGAGTGTCATTCAGTTGGGAATAGGGTAATTTGTTTGTGTGAACAGAAAAATATATTACGTAAAATTTATATCATTATGCAGAGCGTAATCGTTAGATAACCTGTCAGGTAAAGGATGGGGTTGTCCCATGTGTGTGGGGCGAGGGCTTCTGATAATGTCATGGAGACAGGTAAGAGAATGACCGCTTTCCAGAAATATAAGGGTATTGCTGTGGGAAGTAGGAAAGCCAATGTTAATCCAACGATTAGAGTTGTCAGAAAGACGGCGCTGCTGCCTTCTATGGTTCTGGTATATTTTTGTTTAGTAAATAGAGCATGCGTTTTGTAATGCAGCCGTCCCCATTTTTTTCCAACAATCTCTGCCAATGCGTCGCCTATGCCTGATGCCAGAATTGGGATCAGGAGTAAGAAAGACAGTGTTTCCGGTGGGATGGCTAAATCATAAAATGATTGTGTCGTTGCAAAATAGGTAAAGGTAAGAATAATCAGAGAGGTGGCAGCGGCTTCTGTGCTGAGCCAGAGCAATGTGTTTGGTTCATCTTCTGGACGGTTGATCGATGTGAAAACTATTCTGAGTTTTTGTGATTTTTCTCTAGCCGGTCTTGAAAGCGTGGCTAATAGTATCCAGAGAAAAAATAGACTGGCTAAGATAAATATTGGCCCTTGAATAAATTGTGTACTTTGTGCTGCTAGAATTGAGTTGGTGAAGCTCATGGCGAATGTTGTGATGCACACAATTTTTCTGGATATGCTCGGCGAGAGTTTTCCTTTTTCGACATAGTTTCCACATGCGTATCCGGAAATATAAAAAGTGATAATGATAAGAGCTTGTCTCCAGAGAAAGCCTATGATGTTTTCAAGTGTGAGTGCAGTATCGGTAGTTTCTGCGGTTGGGTAGCAGGTTGCGCCGCAGCCGCCGACAATTAAGGCGTTCGCTGGTGTTGATGTGAACATAACGCTCATGAGAAGCAGGGAGGGTAAAATAATTTTTTT
The DNA here is from genome assembly GCA_020442425.1 of Alphaproteobacteria bacterium. Taxonomy (GTDB): domain Bacteria; phylum Pseudomonadota; class Alphaproteobacteria; order Micavibrionales; family Micavibrionaceae; genus UBA1573. The sequence continues at coordinate 10,887 of JAGRKB010000081.1, forward strand.
CATTGAATAATTTCCCATGCTTTGATGTGAAACACTGTCGGAACGATCAAGAGTTTTTTATTGTTCATTCTTGCTATGGATGGAGCGGATGCGCCTTGTTCATTTGTTTGCATGGATAACACAGTATTGCCTGTTTCGGACTCAAGGATAAATAAAGTTCCGTCTTCGGATAAGGCTGCTAAATAAAGCGGGTTCTTGCCTTCAAGTGAGGACGCTTCGGCAACAAATCCGGTGGTCAGCTTTGTGTTCCAGATTTCTTTTCCTGTTTCGGCATTGAGGGCAATGATAGAACCGTTTTTACAGGTGTAAATAATTATATCATTTTTGGGGATGTAAATATTGGGAGCCAGAGCCATGTCAGGCAATTCTGTTTCCCAAATAAGTTTCCCATCAAGAGAGATTGCTTGTGCCCAGCCGCGATCACTGGCTTTACGACGGCCGATTTGTCCGATGCCAGTATTGCTTAGAATTTTGTTGTTCTCTTTGTTTAGGATTGGTGTTGCCCAAGGTTGTCCTTTTAGAGGGAGTTGCCAGAGTCTTTTTCCATCATCTGCGCGGATTGCAAAAAAATTGCTTTCTGTACTTTCTTCAGAAGTTTGTGCCGGTGCATAGAGAATATCGTTATGAAGGAGTGCTGTGGTGTCCATATGTCCGAGCGGAGCATTATAGATGGTTGATCCATCTGATTTATTGATTGCCCAGAGTCCGCTGGGTCCGCCGCTGGTCCAAATGCGGTTATTGTTTTCATCTATGGAAGCTGCTTCTTCCATGTGTCCGGGGAGCGTTTTTTTCCAAAGTATGTTTCCTGTGTCTGATCCTATGGCCGCAAGTTGTCCTTGTGTGTTAAAGTGCAGGCCAGTTCCAATATAGAGATTGCTCTGGCTGTCTTTGCTGATTGCAAAAATCGGATCTGTGAAATTTTTTTTCCATGCCTGTTGCCCATTTTTTTGAGATAGAGCGACGAGGTTTCCATCTAGTGTTCCGTAGACGATTTTGTCTCCTATGACTACCGGATTGGATAAGACTTGTCCGAGGGCTTCGTGTGACCACAAGTGACGCAGTTTTGGAGGATTGGGCATGGCGGCTGATATGTTGTTCAATGCGACTATTCCGCTGATGCTCCAGATTAGTAATATCAGGAGGGCCGCTCCGATAATCTTTGGTGATGAGAGGTTTGAGAGTTCGTTTGCCATGGGGTTTATCCTATCCTGTTTTTATTAAGACGTTCTTAGTTGGTCAATTCTTGGAAAAACATTACGAAAATGCAAAAAATATCCAAATTCGCTTAAAAATCATTGGAAAACAAACACTCAGCCGCTATAAAGGCTGCTACACGCATTTTTTGAATAGAAAAGGTTAATTATGCATAAGTACCGTTCCCACTCCTGTGCGGCTTTACGCGCGTCCGATGAAGGTCAAACCGTTAAACTCTCCGGATGGATTGCCCGTATGCGAGATCATGGCGGGGTGCTGTTTATCGATCTTCGAGATACGTACGGTGTGACCCAATGTGTAGTGGATCAGGATTCCCCTGTTTTGAAGGAAGTTGAGAATTGGCGTGTTGAATCTGTGATTACCATTGAGGGTAAAGTTAAAAAACGTGCGGAAGGGACTGCGAATTCCAAGCTGCCAACGGGCGAAATCGAAGTGTATATTCAGTCTGCCGAGTTGCAGTCCGGTGCTGAGGTTGTTCCGTTTCAGATTGCTGATCCTGACCAAACAGGTGAAGATATTCGTTTAAAATACCGGTTCCTTGATTTGCGTCGTGAAGGCATGCATTCCCGCGTGCGTCTTCGTAACAATATGATTGCATCCTTGCGCCGTCGGATGTGGGATCAAGGTTTCCAAGAGTTTAACACGCCGATTTTGACAGCGTCTTCTCCTGAGGGGGCTCGCGATTATCTGGTCCCATCCCGTTTGCATCCGGGTAAATTCTATGCGTTGCCGCAAGCGCCGCAACAGTTTAAACAATTGTTGATGGTTGGCGGGTTTGACCGTTACTTCCAGATTGCTCCATGTTTCCGTGATGAAGATGGTCGTGCAGATCGTTTGGCTGAGTTTTACCAGTTGGATGTCGAGATGTCTTTTGTCGAGCAGAGCGATATTTTCTCAACTATGGAGCAAGTGGTCGGTGGAATGTTCGAAGAGTTTTCCGATTGGCTCGGTGAAAAGAAAACTGTGACCCAAGCGCCTTGGCCTCATCTGACTTGGGATGAAGCCATGATGAAATACGGATGTGATAAACCTGATCTACGTAATCCGTTGGTCATTTGTGATGTTACCGAAATTTTCAAACGTGATGATGTGACGTTCAATGCGTTTAAATCCGTGATTGAAGCCGGTGGTGTGGTTCGTGCCATTCGTGCGCCGCAAGTCGGTGATCGTCCTCGTAGCTTTTTTGACAAGCTTAATGATTGGGCGCGCGGGGAAGGTGCTCCTGGCCTTGGATATGTTTTGGTTGAAGGTGCTGAAGGAAAAGGGCCGATTGCCAAATTTATTCCTGCTGCGGCTCAGGCTGAGCTTAATAAACTTGCAGGTCTTGAATCGGGTGATGCGATTTTCTTCGTTTGCGACAAGCCTGCGAAAGCGGCTGCGATGGCCGGTAAAGCCCGTATCAAGATTTGTGAAGATATGGGCTTACTTGATACAACCCAGTTCAAGTTCTGCTGGATTGTGGACTTCCCGATGTTTGAGATGAACGAGAAGACAGGTCAGATTGATTTCTCTCACAACCCGTTCTCTATGCCGCAGGGTGGTCTGGATGCACTGAATGGGCCTGACCCGTTGCAAGTTAAAGCCTTCCAGTATGACTGTGTTTGTAACGGGTTTGAGGTTTGCTCGGGTGGTATTCGTAACCACCGTCCGGACATCATGGAAAAAGCGTTTGCGATTGCAGGATATCCACGCGAAGTTCTCGAGAAGAAATTCGGCGGGATGCTCAATGCTTTCCAATACGGCGCACCTCCGCACGGTGGCTGTGCGTTCGGGATTGACCGTATGGTGATGATCTTGGCGGATGAGCCGAACTTGCGTGAAGTCTATGCGTTTGTGATGAACGGCGCTTATGAAGACCAGATGATGGGATCGCCAAGCGAGGCTTCCGAGCAACAGCTTAAAGATCTTCATTTGAAGATTGATTTGGGTAAGCCAAAGATTCAGGCGGCTTCTTAATGTTAAAATCTAGAAATTAGTGGGTCAGGTTTGTGCTTACTTCTATCGCTGCGCTAAAGTGCGGGACGATGGTATAGGTTTCAACCTGATCCGATTTTCTTTGTTTTTTGGTTTTACGCATCAGAGTGTCCGCATTTCTCATGTTGTCCAATGGAGAGAGGCCTTTGTTGTATGAGAAAACACCAATGCTGCCTTTGATTGGAATTTCTTTTCCTTTTACATTTAAGGAGAGTTCTCCGTCGAGCATCAGTTGAAGACGCTTAACGACGGCTCCGGCTGCGAGTTCTGGTGTTGTTCCCATTAAGAACAGAATAAACTCGTCTCCGCCTTTGCGAATGGCAATGTCTGTTGAACGAATGTTTTTCCGGATCATTTGTCCCAGAAGGCGCAACGCGTCATCACCTACATCATCTCCATAAATCTTGTTTAATTTTCCAAAGTCGTCGAGATCAATAAAGAGAAGCGTAACGTCCTCGCTTTGCTCCGAGCGGCGCTCGGTGATGTGGTGATGAACGTGGTTGAGCATCCTTCTGTTGTGAAGGCCTGTGAGGTCATCGGTTGTCGCCATGACTTCCCAGTATTTTGCAGTTTCCTGAGCTTTTTTTAGTTCGCTTTTCAGAGCGTTGATAAGCTCTTGTGATTCAATATTCCCAGACATCCCATATCCCCATGACAATTGGTCGCAGGTTTAGAATACCCAGATATTCTTAGTGAGTTTTTAATAATGGATCAAAATTTATATAAAAGTATGGGGTATTTTTCTGATGTTCGGCGAAAAATGTCCCCCGATCGGGTGGAGGGCCGCAATCGGGGGAAGGGACGCCAGCATTCTTAAGGGTCGGGTAAGGGGAGCGAGAATGCTGGGAGCTGGAAACTCTTCTAGTCTATTTTGATTATTGTGCTGCAATATTCTCCTGTTTGTTGTTGTTTTGCAGTTTGCTCAATTGTTTCTTTTTGTACATGTCTTCGTCGGCGGCAGAAAATATTTCTGCTGCTGAGTGGCTTTTGTCGTATGGCTTCATGCCAACACTTGCGCTGATTTGAAGCTCTTCATTGTCCCAGATCAAAGAGAGATTGTTTAATCTCCAGATCATGGTTTGAATGCGGTTCAGCAAAAGTTGTGGGGTTGTGTCTGTCATTAGAATAACAAATTCGTCTCCGCCCAGGCGTGCTGCGGTGTCCATGGCTCGAATTTCTTGCTTTAGGGCTTGCCCTACCAGTTTCAGACAGGCATCTCCGGCTTGATGTCCGTAGGTGTCGTTGATGTTTTTGAAGTTGTTCATATCTATCATCAGCAAAACGCCACCAACGGATTTTTCTCTGCGTACACGATCAAGTTCTGCGTTGAATGCGAGTTCAAAACCGCGGCGATTTTTGAGACTGGTGAGCATATCGGATGTTGATGCTTCTTCCAGATCTGCAATCTGTTGTTTCAGTAGCGCAATTTGACGGGAATTTTGATCCAGCTCTCTTTGAGCTTGGCTTAATAAGGCCATCGCAGTTGAGAGGATTTTATGCATGCCTTGAGGTGCTTTTGTTGGTCTGGAGGTGGTTGTTTGTTCAGAGGCTCTATGCCCCATGGATGAGGGTAGAATGTTCAAATTTTCTCTTAATTGAACCACTTGTTCCATAAAACTTCCTTTTGAGCCCATATCAGTGGGCAGATATGTGTTAAAAGTCATAGACAACCATCCCTCAGTATTTCGTTTCACCATGTGTTCTGTTGAGTAGAACATCTTTTCTCTTATGAAGATGGAATTGCGAAACTTGTGCCAAGTTTGTTTTCTTCCGAAAAGTTTATGTATTTCAATGATTTGGTGGCGGTTTTGGTGTTTTTAAGATTGGGTTGAAGGTGAGGCAGGTTTCAAAAATTTCCTTCTTAAGACTTTTTTTCCCAGCTATAGGGTAGAATTTTCCAGATAATTGATTTTTGGAGCCTTCCTTTTCAGATGGGTAGAGTTCCTGTATATATAAATGGGTGTTCACATTTCGTCTTTTGACCAAAATTCGGGGCTAAGCAATATGATACGGTCTATCGCCGGTTCTTCTAACTTTGGCGCATTTGGTGCAGCTTTGATGTGCGGTGTTGCTGTGCTGTTATGCTCAGGGGCTTCGGCTTATGCGGCGGCCTCCGTGTCTGCAGATGCTAAACTACCTGAGCAGTCTCGTTTGCAATTGGCGCCGCATCGTGCTGTTTACGAGATTAAAACCAAGACTATTCGTCGGGGGTCTGCCGTGATTGGGCTGGAAGGTGCTTTGGTTTATGATTTTAAAGTCGGATGTACCGGTTGGATTACAGATCATCGCTTTAATATGGTTTATGAGTATAGCAGTGCTAATCCGGTTCAAGTGGATAGTAAATTCTCTTCTTTCGAGAGTTTTGACGGTTCATCCATGAGTTTTTCGTCAACACGTTCCAGAGATGGTGAAGTTTATGAAACTTTGCGTGGGCTGGCGGATATGACGAGTAAGAAGTCGGTACATTATTCTCTTCCTGCAGATGGAGAGGATGATATCCTTTTGAAGGCGGGTACTTTATTTCCTGTTGCTCATACTTCATACTTATTGAAACAGGCGCGAGATGGAAAGCGTGTCGTTCATGCGGTGGTCTTTGATGGCAGCGATCAAAGTGGGCCTGTTGAAATGAATGCTATTTTGGGGCGCAAGATTGCTGCCAAGAATGATGCTGCGGAGAAATATTCTTCTTCCCTAAAATCTGATATGAAGGGGCCGATTGATGCGCAGTTGTTGGCAGCTCCGGGATGGACCATTCATATGGCTGTTTTTCCTTCTAACGAGAAGGAAAGTCTTGCTGATTATGAATTAAGTATGGATGTTCTTGAGAATGGAATTGTGCGAGAGATGAACGTTGATTATCATGATTTTTCAATTGTTCAGAGATTGATTGCTTTGGAAAAAAGACAGCCAGAAAGTTGTAAGGATTAGGAATATGCAAGAGTCTGCCATGAAGGGAAAAAAAGTTCTTATTGTTGAGGACAACGAGCTGAACATGAAATTGTTTCATGATTTGCTTGAGGCTCACGGTGTCGAGACGGTGCAGGCTAGGGACGGTAAGAATGTTCTGGCTTTGGCACGAGAGCATCAGCCTGACTTGATATTAATGGATATACAGCTTCCTGAAGTCTCCGGATTGGATGTTACTAAGTGGCTTAAGGAAGATGATGAACTCAAGTCTATTCCTGTTATTGCTGTAACGGCTTTTGCCATGAAAGGCGATGAACAGAAGATTAGAGAAGGGGGGTGCGAGGATTATATTTCGAAGCCCATTTCCGTTATTAAATTTATCGAGACGGTTCAAAGGTTTTTGGCTCCGTCACAAGATGCTGCCTGATTAAAGAATAATAAATAAAGAGGATGTAGAGTAAGCCCTTATGACAGCCCGTGTACTCGTAGTTGATGATATTTTGCCTAACGTTAAGTTGCTCGAAGCCAAATTGATGGCCGAGTATTACGAGGTCGTGACTGCTTTGAATGGGCCTGAGGCCTTAAAGCGTGTTGCCGAGGATAATCCGGATGTTGTTTTGCTGGACGTTATGATGCCCGGTATGGATGGGTTTGAGGTTTGTCGTCTCATTAAGGAGAACCCAAAAACTGCTCATGTTCCTGTTGTTATGGTGACGGCCTTGACGGATGTCGAAGACCGCGTACGTGGTCTTGAGAACGGGGCGGATGATTTTTTGTCCAAGCCTGTTAATGATGTAGCTTTGATGGCTCGGGTTCGCTCTCTGGTTCGTCTCAAGATGACTGTTGATGAGTGGCGGGCACGAGAAAGCACTGCGTCTCAGCTTGGTGTCATGGATGAAGCGTCTACTGTTATGTCCCAGCCTGTTGATAATGCTCAGATTCTGGTTTTGGAGGATATGTCTTTTGATTCCAATAAAATTGCAGAGGCAATGACCAAAGATAATAATCACGTTACTCTTGTTACGAGTGGCATGGAAGCTTTGAAGGAAATTGCAGCCAAAGATTTTGATTTGATTTACCTGTCTCTCAATCTCAAAAATGAAGATGGTGTGCGTTTTTGTGCCCATTTGAGATCTAATGAGCGAAGCCGATCTACGCCTATCATTATGTTGGGAGAAGAAGGGGATCTTGAGCGTGTTGCCCATTGTCTCGAGATTGGGGCGCATGATTATCTTTTGCGCCCGCTTGACCGGAATGAAATGATGGCGCGATGCAGAACACAAATTCGTCGTAAGAGATTTCAGGATAAGCTTCGTGCCAATTATGAGATTTCTTTATCAATGGCTTTGACCGATGCGTTGACGGGGCTTTATAATCGTCGTTATTTTGAAGTTCACATGCAAAAGATGCTTCAATCTGCTCGTGAGAATCGTAAACCGCTTGGGTTCTTGTATATTGATATCGATCATTTCAAATCTATTAATGATACATACGGCCATCAGGTCGGAGACGAGATTTTAAAAGGGTTCGCTGACCGGATTAAGGATGCTACGCGATCTTTTGATTTGATTGCTCGCTTGGGTGGGGAGGAGTTTGTTGCTATTCTTCCTGATACCACTCCGGATGTTGCCTACACGATTGGGGAGCGCTTGCGGAAGGTTGTTGCGGATACACCATTCCCTTGTAGTTGTGCCGAAGGGCAGCTGACGGTTACGTCTTCTTTCGGAGGGATTGTTCTAAATGGGGATGATCTGGATGCTGTCAGCGTTACTGATGTTATCCAGCGGGCGGACGCTCAGCTTTATGAAGCCAAACATAATGGACGCAATTGTGTATATTTTGAAGGTAAGGGGAAGCTTTAGTTTTTCTCCTAAATAAGCTGTCAAAAAAACCCACTCGAATAAATCTGAGTGGGTTTTGAAGTTTCTTGCAACCAACACGCCTCGGAAGAAGCGTGAAGCTCTGTCCGCGTGTTCTTACTTTTTGTGCGGAGGCAATTTCTTTTCTTCAAATACGACGTGGCATCCAGGTTTGCCTGTTTCGGGGTTAATAGCCCGTGGGTCGTATTTACGGAAAGACATTTTTTCCGTGATGTTCTTCGGGTTTTTACGGATGTAGTAGGTGAAACCTGTCGGGTTTCCTTTCACGTTTTTACCGGTGCTAACCAAACGTACCTTAACAATTGAGCCTTTTTTAGCCATTTTCTTAACCTTCAAATTTGGAATTCAGGGCGTCAAAATAAGCATTTTTGGGCGGATGTCAAGAAAAACATAGTTGTTTAGCAAAACCCTTGATATTTTTGACATAATTTATTATAGCAAATACATGAGTTTTGTGATTGTTCCTCAAAAAAGATTGGTTTTTGCTCCGCCACTAAGTCCTTGTTTTGATCGGGTGGTGGATCTGTGTGATTGTTTGGTTCCTCAGCCTCCACAAGTGATCGGGTTTTGCCCTGCCATAGATGTTTCGTTTACAGAGGTAGGATGTTTGTCTTATCCGAGGCATCCAGTTTTGGAGGATGGTATAGTTTTTGAAGAGAATTTACGTCCGCTTGAGCGAGTTCTTTCAATGGGGTTAAATTATGTGTTTTCGCAAGTTTCGAGTTTAGATGGACTTACTTGTTCTATATTTACCGAGCAGAGTATTGTTCTTCCAGGACAGCCTCAACGTCGTATTCCATCGCAAACCAGAATTCACATTGATCAATTGTATGGTGATTTATCACAAGCAGATGGGAATGCAAAAACACGGTCAGATGTGTGGGAAGGATTTGTGATGTGGTCAAATACACTTCCGACAGAGTTTTATCCGCAAGTGTATGATCTTTCAAAGTGTCAAAGTAAAGATGATATGCGGCGAGAGGTTGAAAATCTGGCACTTGGATCAGCTGTAACTTTTCCAAGCGGGAGTGTTACATTTCATACTGGTGCATTACCGCATCGTTCAGCTCTAAATATGTCAGGTAAGCCTGTTATCCGTACATGGTTTATGATGATATTTAGTCGGAAAATGGAACCTACCCCATAGAAGTGATCTCCCTTAGATATAGAGTGAACTAGCGTTTACTTTTGTTGCTACGGCTTTTCGGTTTTTGCGGGCGGTCATCGTTTTTGGAATTGCGATGATCGTCTTTTTTGTTTCCATCACGCTTTTTGGAGGGGTGTTTGCCTTTTGATTTTTGTGGGGCGCGACGCTCAAACGGACGAGATTGATTTCTCTCTCCTCCGCGGCCTCTGTCGCCTGAGCCTCTTTTATGTTTATAGCCGTCGACTTCGGCGCCATTTTCTGCGCCAACCAATTCAAACACCGATGAGCCTGTGATCGGGTCGGCTTCTACGATGCGCACGAGAACGGGTGCGCCCAAGCGGAAGACCCGGCCTGTGCGACGTCCCACAAGCGCGTGGTTTTGTTCGTCATGGATGTAGTAATCCCCCGGGAGAGAGCGGATGGGAACCAGTCCGTCGGCGCTGGTGGCTATCAATTTCACAAACAGGCCGAAGCGCGTGACGCCGCCGATGCGGCCTTCGAATTCCATACCG
>JAGRKB010000001.1 GCA_020442425.1 Alphaproteobacteria bacterium
CTCTATTCTTGAAAGAATGTAAATGCATATTTAACTTTGGGTCTCCAGCAGAGCAGCTAAAAACTCTCAAAGTCTGGAAAAGTAAACACCTTATCTAGGCCAGCCCCTTATTTTTAAGCTGATCTAGCCTTCTTCTCGGCTTGTTCTTTTGGTCGATCCAGTGGCAGCAGGACAGTAAAGACTGATCCTTCTCCTAATGCGCTTTTCAACAGTAATTGACCTTCGTGCAGATCTATAATGTTCTTAACCAAGGTAAGGCCTATTCCTGCGCCTTCTTTCAGTTTGTCGTTTGAGACATCTCTTGGGGTATTGGTTTTTTCAAACGGATTGAAAATGCGGTTCTGATCTTCTTGGGATATGCCTGGGCCGGTATCCATGACGGAGAGCGCTAAATCTTTTCCTATTTTTTCTGCGCTTAGGGTGATGCGCCCTCCGGCAGGAGTAAAGGAAATGGCATTTCTGATCAGGTTTAGAAGAACTTGTTTGATGCGCCTTTCGTCGGCGTCAATTTTTCCAATATCTTCGGAGCAAGAGAAGAAAACTTCTATCTTTTGTCCGCGTGCCCATTCGCTGGTGAGGTCATAAATTCCGCGCAGCATTTGATAAATATTAAAGGTTTCATAGCTGAGGGATAAGTATCCGGCTTCAAGGCTCGACAAGTCGAGAATATCGTTGATGAGGCTTAGTAATCTTTCGGAAGCCTCAGACAGGCCTTTGGTGTATTCTTTTTGTTTATTGTTGAGCGGGCCGAAATATTCTTTATCCAATATTTCGTTAAAGCCGATAATTGCGTTGAGCGGCGTTCTTAGTTGGTAAGAGACATTGGCTATGAAATCCAGTTTTAAGCGTTCGGCTGTTTCCAGTGCTGCGTTTTTATCGCGTAGGGCTTTTTCAATGTTGACGGTGTCTGTTACGTCTTGAAAGGTCACCATCCGTCCGCCATCGGGAAGAGAAATAGAAGAATAGTGAAGTGTCTTGTTGTCGGTGCGAATAATTTCTCCGTCTTTATCGGCATGTTCAAAGAATTCGGAGATCATCGTGTCACGCTGGTTGTTCCAGTTGTCGGTGATGTAGTATTTGCGGCAACGATCCAGAATTTGGGAAATATGTAGTCCCCCATCCAGATCTTCGGGGTTTAAATCCCACATGCGGGCATAGGTTGGATTCCAGAGTCTCAAGCGGCCATGTTCTCCGTAAACAGCAACGCCTTCTGCCAGATTGTCGAGCGTTTCTTTTTGGACGGCCATCAAGGTATTATAAGAAGATTCCAGTTCGAGAGAGCTAGTGACATCTTCGAAGGTCATCAGAAGGCCACCCAGAGGATGAGGCATGAACAAAGAGCGAAGGACGGAACCATCGGGGAGATAGAGCATGTCCTCGTGCGGGCCTTGTGTGGCTGTGAACATATCCAGCCAGCTTTGTTTGTAGCGTTTGAAATCAGCTTGTTCCGGCAGGCGTCTTGTTTCGCGCAGACGCTCCATGATTTCGCCCAGCTTAGGTTTTGTATTGAGCCATCCGTCTTCGAGGCGCCAGAGTTGCGAGAAGGAGGAATTGTAAAATTCCAGTTTTTGATTACCGTCAAATATTGCTATGGCAGAGCGGAGTTGCTCCATTAGTTCGCGGTTGGCTGTGCTGTTGCGTTCCGAACGGCGCTCAATTTCTTCTTCTCGCGTGACATCTCTAGCTTGCCCGATGACCAGATCCAAATGAGTGAGGGGGATTAGGTCTACTTGCATCATGTGGCGGTTACCTGCAAAGACCAGATGTTTGGATTCTGATTGAGGGGTTGCGGTTGTGAGCGCTATATCGACGAGTTTACGGATCGAATGGCCTGATGCATTCTTTTTCTTCGGGGTGGTGAAGGGAAGTTCGATTTTGTCGGCGATCACTTCGTCGGTTGTTTTGCCTAAAATCTTTGCATAAGCTTCGTTGCACCACGCAACATCACCATTGGCGGTATGCATCCAAAGCGGTGTGGTCATGGTTGCCAGAAGTGTATGGAATTTCTTGATTTCATGTTCCAGATTTTGTCTGGTGCTACGGTTTTTTTCCAGCTCTTGTTCGGTTGATGTAATGTCCTCTGCCCAAATAATATCATATTGATCCGAACCGTTGAGAGCGTGGCCGGTGCTGCCGGTGAAACGGATGATTTTTTTGTCGGTTTGAGTTTGGACTTTTAGGATAAATTTCTGACCGTTTTCTTTCATGCGAATCATGCAAGTCTCGAGGGCTGCGGAATCTCCCGGCCTAAGAGCATGTTGGATATCGCTTAGGCTTTTAATTTGGGCCAAATTGAGCAGTTGCAAAAATCCTTTAGAATAGGCCAGTGAGCCATCAGGATTAAAGCCGCAATATTCCCCTGGGAATGCTGCCAGAAAGGCCTCCAAACGGTCTTTTTCCGCACTAAGGTGCGGATTTCCAAAGATTTTTTGAAAAAAAGATGGTTTGGGAGCCCCAGATGAGTTCATTCGGGCAGTTTACCTGCGCAGTGGGGATGCTTCAAGAGAGGTTCCGTGGAAAATTTTAAATTTGAATATTATTATGGAATTCATATATAATAGTATTTATATTCATAATTCTTTAATCCGGTGTGTGTAGGATTATGGTATAAGGAGTGCGGTTTATGTCTAGGTCTTCACAGGAAAGTGCTATTCAAAAAGTTGCCAATGTCAATTTGACAAAGAAGGCGCAGCCTTGTTTTTCCCCAACTGTGACCGGCGGAATGACAACAGGGCAGCGAGCCCAGTTTACTGCAGAAGCGTTTCAAACCGGTGTACAAGCCAAGGCGAGCATCCAAGCCGCTAAACAAGAATTATCTGCTCAACTTGACGGAAATATTCTCAATGTTCCCTCCTCTATGTCCGCGACTTCCGGATTGGGGATGCGCAGCATGGCAACGTCTGCGATGATTGGCGCCGGATTGAGTGCCGTTAATCCCGTTTTGGGTGCGGCTTATATGGTGGCTGATGCCGTGATGAACGGGATAGGTGGTCATGCCGGTATCGGTCATGCGGCTATTGATGGCGGCAAGTCGGAATTTTCGAGCCTTTTGAGCAAAAATGAAAAAGGCAGTTATGATTATATTGACAGTATGGGTGATTCTTATTCCGGCGGATTGAAAACGTCCGATATGTCGACACAAATCTCTCTTGCGACCCCTGCTCCACAAAATAGAGCTCAGGTTGATGCCGGTATGAGCAATCGCGCTCGGGAAATGATCGATCAGTTGGGTGAAGACGAGATTAGAAAACAGCTTGAAGGAACTTCTGTTGAAGAACATAGGGCCGATCAATTGATCGGATCGGCCAAAAGATTTGTCAAGAGGGAATGGGGTGAAAACTTATCCTCTATGCTGGGCGATGATGCAATGGAAGCTCCGAAACTGGGGCAAGGCAAGCCGGATTGGGCGCTCAGCAAAGCTCCGGGATTTTCTGTGCCCGGTCTTGGATAGTGTGGGTATCGTCTTTTATAGTAGATTCCAAAATTAAATCGTCATTGCGACCCCGGACTTGATCCGGGGGAAGCAATCCAGATGTTTAATGGATCGCCGCGCGCCTTGCAGTCGCTCGCGATGACGGGTAGAGGTTTAAAAACGTTCTTTTCACGCGAAGTCTCGAAGAAAAAACACAATCCATTCCATTTGCAACCCCGTTTCTCTGCGTTCTCTGTGATTTCTCCGTGGACTCTGTGTGAGGAAAAACTATTCAGGATGACAAAGTATTTTCGGGATTGGCTAGATTGCCACGTCGGTCTCAAGACCTCCTCGCAATGACAACCTGGGAAACCAAATTCTTGGTGCCTTGGGGGCTTGGTGGTTTAAAAAAATGAAACACGGAGGAACGGAAAAGCGGAGAAAAAAAGAAACTTCGTCTCTTCGTTCCTTCGCGTAAAACTTAAAAAAGTCCATGTCGTCATTGCGAGGAGCGTCAGCGACGACGCAATCCAGATGTTTAATGGATCGCCGCGCGCCTTGCAGTTGCTCGCGATGACGGGTAGAGGTTTAAAAACGTTCTTTTCATGCGAAGTCCCGAAGAACCGAAGAACCGAAGAAAAAACACAATCCATTCTCCATTCGCAACTCTGTGCATGACATACTTGTATTTTTTACCACGAAGCACACTAAGAGTTTATTTCCTTTGCTTATCATTGTGAGGAGGTCTTGAGGCTGATGTGGTAATCTATGAAAATATACTTGGGTTTGGCAACAGACTAGATACTCTATTATTTTTGTTTGAAAAGATAGGATGTTGCTGTGCCGATCAGGCAGGCAATAGCGCCTAAAATAGCTATGGCCGGAATCATATGCGGAGCTGCTGCCAGAGCGATTAAAATCAGGGATAGTTCAAAAATATCGATGACAATCAGTTTTGGTTTAAAGCTGATTGCGGCGAGGGCGTTTATCATCATTGCCCAAAACAGAAATGCGATAGGAAGCGCGAAGGTAGCCCCCGTCCAGAGTAAGCCCATCATTGCGGCGCTGACAAAGAAGTAATCACGGAAGATGTGGCGTTTATCTTGAGTTTGAGCTTGGGCTTGGGCTTGATTGTTTTCTACTTGGCAGAAAAGCCTATGGAGTAGAAAGAGCGCTAGGCCGCTCCAGAAAAATTGTAGTCCGAATAAAATGGCTGAGAGAATTCCGCAAAGAATAATCAGGGCTGTGAGAGATGCGTTTCCCATCCCTTTATTTTCGAGGGCAGTGCGCAGTTTTTTTGTAGGCGTGGTTGACGCTGAGCTGAGGTAGGGGCCAATCATTCGGTATGTAGTCCTTTATTCTTGACTATTCGTCTTCGTTGGTGCCGTCCAGATTAATCTCGTCAATGCCGAATGCGAGGGATGATAAATCTTCTGTTTGTTTTTCGTGTTGCTTTTCGAGTTTCCGATAGTGGCTGAATGTAATCGGAATGGAAATAAAATAGGCGCTGGACAAAAGTGTTAGTGTGACCCATGGAGCGTGGATCATGGCGGCAACGACAAGTCCGATGGCTGCCATTAAAGGAACGGCCATGCGGTCCGGTAGCTTCATATATTTTAGTGACATGGTTGGCATTCTACTGACCATTAGAGCCGCTATTGCAACGACCCAAATGGCAATCAGGGGTGTTGCGACTTTAAATTCACCAAAAGTTTCGGGAGACAAAAACCAAATATAGAGTGGGGCAAGGGCAAGGATTGCCCCTGCCGGTGTTGGTACGCCTGTAAAATATCTTTTTTTCCAAACAGGTAGATCGTGCGTGTCTTGGGCCGCAACGTTAAATCTTGCAAGGCGCAGGGCTGCGGCTACCGGAAAGACGACGGAGGCAATCCAGCCTAATTTTCCTGCGTCAATCATTGTCCATTCATGAAGAATGATTGCCGGTGCAACACCGAAGGCCAGAAAGTCTGAGAGTGAGTCGAGTTGTGCGCCGAATTCGCTTTGTGCTTTTAATATTCTTGCGACGGCGCCATCGAGAACGTCAAAGAGGGCTGCGGCCAAGAGCATCATAATGGCGGTTTCGAAATCTCCCGCAATGGCTTTTTGAATGGCGGTTACGCCTGCAATCAATGCCATTAAAGTGATCAGGCTTGGCACGATCTTTATAATGCTGATTTGTCTGACAGGATGAATTTTTGTGTCTTCCTGTTTTTCGCTGCTTTTGTTTTCTGCCAATTTTAAAGTCATCAGAGGATCCGATTGTTATACGGGAGATGCTGTTAAAGCTTCTCCTTTTTGTGACATGTCTGCCAGAATTGTTTCTCCGCCGATGGCACGCTGTCCTACAGCGACACAGGGCTGTACTTCTGACGGGATGTAGATATCCATTCTTGATCCAAAGCGGATTAAACCGAAACGATTTCCGCTCACGACGGTATCCCCCTCTTTCAATTCATTGATGATGCGGCGTGCGATCAGGCCTGCGATTTGGACAAAAGCAATTTGGCGATTGTCATCCAGTTCCATCAGAACAGAAGAGCGTTCGTTTTCAATGCTGGCTCTTTCGCTTCCTGCGTTGAGGAATTGTCCGGGGCGGTAAATCACTTTTTTGATTGTGCCGGACGTTGGAACGCGGTTGACGTGTACATCGAAGACGCTCAGGAAAATGCTGATGCGGGTATAATTTCCGATTGATTCTTCTCCGGTGTCTTCTCCGGACTCCGCTGATGTTTCATCTTTTGCTTCACGAAGTTCGGTTGGAAGCTGAACGTTTGAGGTTACAGCAGTCACTTTGCCGTCAGCAGGGGAAATGATTAGGTTTGGTTTTTGGGGAACCATTCTGACCGGATCACGGAAGAAATAAATGCACCATAGGGTGAGAACGAGGCCGACAACTCCTAAAAAAGTCGAGAGCATGGCTATGATAACCGATACTAAAGCAAAGCCAATAATAAATGGCCAGCCGGCTTTGTTGGTCGGCGTCATAAGCGTTTGGCAAATTGTTTCTTTCAAGTCGAAAACTGTTTTTTCTACGGCTTCATTCGTCATTTATATTTCCTGAGCTATTCCTAAATAGAGGCGTTCTTATGACCTCAAGTAGTTAATCACGCAACAAATCCTTTGCTTTGCTTATATGTTAGCAGTTGCGTTTCTGTGCCGGATTCTGTAATGAATTGGTGTAGGATGCAAGTCTTTTTGATTTGCCCTCATTCCTTTTGTTCTTTATGATCATTTCTATAATAATATAACTAAAGAGTTTACTTATGAGTCAGATTAAGTCTGTGTGCGTTTATTGTGGGTCATCAACAATTTCGGATCCTGTTTATAATGCCCCTACGGAGCTTTTGGGACAATCCTTGGCTGCGGCAGGAATTACCTTGGTTTATGGTGGCGGGAATCCCGGATTAATGGGGAAGGTTGCCAATTCATGTATGGCAGCTGGTGGCAGTGTTATCGGGATTATTCCTGATAGCATATTAAAGCTTGAAGCGCGCCATGACGATGTGACCGAGCTT
>JAGRKB010000013.1 GCA_020442425.1 Alphaproteobacteria bacterium
TAATCAATTTCTAAACTGATTATCTAGGACAGCCCCAAAGATTAAAAGTGTCACTAGATCATTCTATGAGGTCAAGCATTCACCTAAACGTGGATATATACATAATTACAACAAGTATGACACTATAAGAGAAAAAGTGGAGTTTCTAAAAACTCGCGGCGCATGGACAAATGCTCAAGCTCAATACACTGATAAACAAATTTCAGATCTATTTTTGAAGGTAAAGGCGTCAAATTTGTTGCAATTAGAAAAAGATATTGCCAATATTTCTTAGGCTGCCTCTCTATTGAGAAGCTCTGAGTTCTAGGTTAGAGCGCTTGTGATCTTTCGGCGTAAGCTGTATGTCTCTGATAAACCATGTGAATGGCTAAAGAGAGAAAAATAATTCCTAAGGCAGCACTTTTATTTTTAATAGGACAAAATGGAAAAAAATATTTGGATAACTAAAGGGGCGCGGTTTAATGCTAGTCGTAGATTGATTCGTAAACATAACGCCTCAATCATGACAATTTCTATACTGTCACTATACAACATTGGTATAGGAATTGTTCCAGAGCATTTTCTAAGTCAATTTATTTCTGATGACTGGCAGTCGCCACTTGCTGTATTGCTGTCAGTGTTTATTCTGATACTTTCTCTTTTAGAAGTTTCCCATAGCTACGAGCTGAAATCTGATCGCCTGCATAGAAATGCCGTTGCAATTAGTGAGTTATCAAGTTTGGAAGCCTCGGAGGCTAGGAAGAAATATGACGAACTTATTAGGGAGTGCCCAGAAAACCACTCTCCGGTCGATGATAAAAAGTTTAGGGCAGAGCATCCACATGAATTTAATCTAGAATGTGAAGTTAAGGGGTATAAATTTTTAGGAGTTACTGGGTGGTGGTACATGCTTCTATCGCTCGCGGACACATATTGGTTGTATTGTTGTTTACTTTTTTCTCCCATCGTCCTTTTTCTCTTACAATAGCCTATATGAAATTTTGATTTCAACACCGTGTATATGTTACCCCAGTGTTACCCCAGATAATAATGTCGAAGAAATGGGAAAGGTCGAGCGAGATCTAAGTAATTGTAATTGAGGGGAATTACATGGTGGCGGTGGAGGGATTTGAACCCCCGACCAAAGGATTATGATTCCTCTGCTCTACCACTGAGCTACACCGCCACGGTGCAAAAAATACGGTAAATCGGGTACTTTTTTGAAAAGTGAAGCTTTATATGCTTAAAAATCAGCCCCTTGTCAAGCGGCTTTTGCGAAAGACTGCAGTTCCGCTGATACAATCCAACCACCGCCGATAACGCGATCTCCGATATAGCACACAGCCGCTTGGCCGGGTGAAATTCCGTACTGTGCATCCTGAAGACGGAGCGTCGCCCCCCCATCTGCGGATGGAGTAAGATAAGCAGGCATAGCGCGCGTCATAGAGCGCAACTTCACATCAACAGGGATCGTGTCTGTTCCCGTAACGCCCAACCAATTACATCCTTTTAAATAAACAACATCGCGCGCCAAGGCTTCTTTCGGCCCGACAACAACACGGGCAGTTTCTGCATCAACAGCCACGACATAAAGCGGATCATTATTCTCGGTAACGCCGCCGCCGATACCAAGCCCCTTACGTTGCCCGACTGTGTAATGAATAATACCCTGATGTGTACCAAGCACGCGCCCGTCCATGTGGACAATCTCGCCTTCGCGTTCGGCTTCCGGTGCAATCTTCTTAACGACAGAGGCATAGTCCCCGTTCGGGACAAAACAAATATCCTGTGAATCAGGTTTGTCGGCATTGACCAACCCTAAACGCTCTGCATGCTGGCGAGTGACATCTTTTGTCCAACCGCCAAGCGGGAAGCGCAAAAAATCGAGCTGTTCTTGCGTTGTCGCAAACAGGAAATAAGATTGGTCTTTGCTGCTATCTACGGCGCGCAGCAGTTCCGATGTCCCGTTATCCCCCACAACACGCTGCACATAATGGCCTGTCACCATGCAATCAGCATTGAGATCACGCGCGACTTGTAACAGATCATGAAACTTCACAGTCTGGTTACATTTCACACACGGAATAGGGGTCTCACCGTTGAGATAGCTCTCGACAAAATCATCAATAACCGACTGACGGAAATTGCTTTCGTAATTGAGAACATAGTGCGGAAAGCCGCGTTCTTCGGCAACGCGCTTGGCATCATAAATATCTTTGCCTGCGCAACACGCGCCTTTTTTGGCAATGGCCTCGCCGTAATCATAAAGCTGAAGCGTAATCCCCACCACGTCATATCCTTGCTCATGGAGCAGGGCCGCCGCCACAGATGAATCAACACCGCCCGACATGGCAACAACCACACGGGTCTCGGCAGGAGACTTGGAAAAACCAAGTGAATTCAGGGGTGCGTCAGACATGGGGGGCAATATAAGCAAATTACTTTGAAAAAGCAAGAATTTGACATATCGTCAACGGGGCTTTCCATGACAGAGACAATTTGCTATAGCTACTCATAACTTTTAAGGGAAAACACAATGAAATCATTCACTTATTTCTCAGGCGCGCACAAAGGCAATAAACCGGAATATCTTGAAGCGGCTCACAAAATCGGCACATTTTTAGGAGCCAAAGGCTGCTTCGCGAAATACGGCGGCTCTAAAACGGGACTGATGGGCGAATTTTGCTTTGCCTTTATGGACGCCGTAAAAGAGCAGAACAGCGCAGGGCGTATTCTAGGAATTCTGCCGCAGAAATATTTCAACGTAAATCGCCCCGACGAAATCGGCATAGAATATCTTCTGACCGAAACACTCTCGGAAAGAAAACACGAACTGATAAAAGACGTGGACGCGTTTCTCGTGATGCCAGGCGGGATAGGAACTCTCGACGAGGTTTTTGAGATTGTAGAGACGGACTATAAACCGGCTGACCGCGACCCGACGATTGGCGAGTACACAATCCGCCCGATCTTTATTCTGAATTCATTCGGCTATTACGACGCAACCAAGGCGCAACTCGATCACATGGTAAAGGAAGGCTTCCTCATCCCTAAAAAAATCGAGAACATCTTCTTTATTGATACAATAGAAGACTATCTTGCTGCCTTAGAGAAATTTCTGAAAGAAAATTAAATGAACAATGAAATTAAGAATTTGAATTTTTCCCACTGGCAAATGGCTCAGAATGGTGTTTGGGAAGAAGCCTTGGAAGTGGAAGAGCATCCGAATGGTGATGGTGTTTTGAAAATAGAGAATTGGTTGTTGAACGCTGCAGAAGACGTAGCGATTGAGGCATTCTTTGGTAACAAACTCGCTAATGATTTCTGCTTTTTGGGGATCAGAGTTGCAAGCCTTACAAAAGGATCGCAAAAATCACTTATCATGTGTTTGATTGAATCAATTGATCGAGAAGATAGCTTTGACTCGGCAATTAAAAAAATTGAATTAGTCTTAAGACAAACAATTTCCGTGGAATCTAAAAACGGAATTTTCAATAGAAGCCCTGAGTTCTTGGAGCTGGGAGTAGAAGGTTTCTGGAAGACATTTGGCTCTTATATTGTGTGGACAGAGGGAAAAGAAAAAGCAAAATCAATAGAAGATATTAATATAAACGCCCCCCAGCTTCTAAAGAAGCTTGAGAGACACGTAATGTTGGAACACGCATGGAAAAAACCATTGCCGATGTGGCTGGCCATACCTGTATCGAGAAGTGCTGAGAGGGGGTACGTGTTTGACGAAAAGAAATATAACGAGTTGATTGAGTCAGTGCTAAAAAAATAATTTAAAAAACTAAACCCAATCAGGTTTGGAGCCGGGCAGGGCGACGACAAGGCCGTCCAACTCATCAGAGACAATAATCTGGCAAGACAGGCGCGAAAGCTTGGTCAGGTTAAAGGCAAGATCAAGCATATCTTCTTCGGCTTCATCAATCTCGCCTTCATCGGGAAGAACTTTATCCCACCAATCAGGATGCACATAAACGTGACACGTCGCACATGCCAAAGACCCACCGCACGCGCCTTCGATTTTATCCATCGCATGTTTAACGGCAACTTCCATGACTGACAATCCGACTGGTGCGTCGATTGTTTTGGTGGAACCGTCAACCTGAATAAAGTGAATGTGCGGCATATCGTATTTATATCCTTAAAAATCTAGTCTTTTAAAATGCGGGCGCTGATCTTGTCCCATATGGCGAGGAATTCCTCAACCTCTTTTTCCGTTGTGGTATATCCCAATGATAAACGAAGGGAGGCCACAGGCGAACAGGCATCAACACCCATCGCGGTCAGAGTATAAGAAAGCTTGGTAGATCCGCTCGAACACGCAGACCCTGCACTCATGGCAACCCCGTCCAAATCAAACGCCATCAACAACGTATCGTGACTTTTGCTCTCAATAACCATCATGGATGTGTTGGCGGTACGCGGTGCGTCGCGCCCCATAATGCGCACGCGATTGGAACTGCGCAAAACATGGTCTTCGATACGGTCGCGCCACAGGGAAAGTTTTTGATATTGATCAAGCGAGCCGACAGCGTCAACAGCAGCAGAACCAAAAGCAGCAATCCCCGCAACATTAACAGTCCCGCCGCGTTGCCGACGTTCTTGCCCGCCGCCTTGAACGAGTTTCGGAACTTGTAATCCAACCGCAGACACCAAAGCGCCGACGCCATGCGTCCCGCCGATTTTATGTGCAGAGAGCGTTAGAAAATCAACACCGAGACTCTCGCGTGTAAACGGAATACGACCAAACGCCTGAACACAATCACAATGAACGAGCGCGCCGACTTCCCTAGCCATGCGCGCGATTTCCTGAATAGGCTGAATAACTCCTGTCTCATTATTCACATACATAACCGAAACAAGGGCAGGGGGCGTGCCTGTATGAAGCATCGTATGATACGCCTCAAGATCAATGACGCCTTGCGCGGTGACAGGAATACATTCAACATTAACACCGCATTCCATGATGGACGGATGTTCAATCGCAGAGATTAAAATACGCTGCCCCGAAAAACCTTTCAGGATAGTATTATTTCCCTCCGATGCTCCGGAATTGAAAATAATCTGTTGAGGAGAGACATCAATCAGCTCGGCAATTTGTCTGCGCGCTGTCTCGACATGTTTAGAAGCCGTGCGACCAAACGAATGAGTCGAAGCGGCATTACCGACTTCACCCATAATTTGCGTCGCCAATGACAAGGCATTGGGGCGGATCGGGGTGGTCGCATTATGGTCGAAAAAAATATTATTCATCATCAAGTCTTGAAATACAAAATATCCACAGCAAAATCAATATGTTATGAGAAACTATTGGACTTATGTTCCGAAAATGGTCTATAGATTAAAAAAAATTAACCATAAACGCATTTATACGGGAAAATATGCCAGGAATTATCATAAACGGCCCAGCTGGGCGTATCGAAGCGCGTTATCATCATTCTAAAGTAGAGAATGCTCCTTTGGCATTGATTCTGCACCCCGCGCCCGAGCGTGGGGGGACGATGAACCACCGTATTCCGTTTACCATGTTCAATGTGTTTAAAGATCATGGATTTTCAACACTCCGTTTTAACTTCCGTGGCGTCGGCGAAAGCCAAGGCATCTATGATAAAGGTGAAGGCGAATTGTCCGATGCGGCAGCCGCCCTCGACTGGATGCAATCTATCAATCCGAACGCCCCTTATGTATGGGTTGGCGGTTTCGCATTCGGCGCATGGATCAGTATGCAGCTTTTGATGCGTCGTCCTGAGATCAAAGGCTTCGTCGCAGTCTCTCCACCGGCAAACGAAATTGATTTCAGCTTTTTGGCACCGTGCCCTCAATCAGGTTTGATCCTGCAAGGAAACAAAGACAATATTGTTCCTGAGCCAATGGTTGAAAAAGTTGTAGAGCGTCTCAACACACAAAAAGGAATCGCAATTGATTACCGTGTGATGGATGGGGCGAACCACTTCTACAATGACCACATGGATGAAATGGTATCGCACATGCATGATTACCTGAACATCCGCGAGGTCGGAACATATGTCGATGTAGCCTCGCTACAACCTCAGGAAAAAGTGATGAAAAAAGCAGCGTAAGCTGCTTTTTCTTTATGCGGTCGAAGACAGAACAG
>JAGRKB010000014.1 GCA_020442425.1 Alphaproteobacteria bacterium
TTTTCTAATAAAGCAAACAGTTATTGAGTCGCACCCCTTCAATAAAAAGACATAGGAGAACTAAATGAAAAAGATTTTGTTATTAAGTGCTGCCACAACAGCAATAATGTTCGGGGCAGTATCCTCCGCAAATGCCGCAGCCGAGACCTACACATTTGATCCATTCCACACCAATCTGTATTGGCAAGCCAATCATTTTGGGTTTTCAAATCCGTCTGGAAAATTTGCTACAGTTTCAGGAACCGTAACATTAGATGAAAAAAGTCCGGAATTATCCAAGGTGGATGTAACAGTCAATACAGGGAGCATTTCTACTGGTATTGATCTGTTTAATGAGCATTTGCGTGCTGATAAGTTTTTCAACTCCGAACAATTCCCGACGGCAACGTTCTCGAGCAATAAAGTAGAGATAACAGGCCCAGACACAGCCGTTGTTACAGGTGATTTGACATTGGTTGGTGTAACCAAGCCTGTCACGCTGGATGTAAAGCTGAACAAAATTGGGGAAAATCCTATCAGCAAACTGAAAACAGCAGGATTTAGCGCAACCGGAGTTGTTAAGCGCTCGGAGTTTGGAATTAGCTACGCATTACCTGGTGTATCGGATGAAGTTCAAATTGCAATCGAAGCTGAAGCAAATGTTCAGCCTGAAACCAATCAATAGAAGAGGAATACAAACAATGACAACGATATCAGTCGTCTATCACTCTGGCTATGGGCACACAGAAAAAGTGGCCCAAGCCGTGGGTGAAGGAGTAAAAAGTGCGAATGCAACGCTACACATGATTAAAGTTGGAGCAGATGGAGCAATTCTTGATACGGATTGGGATCATCTAAACAGCTCTGATGCAATCATTTTTGGCGCGCCAACATACATGGGATCAGTATCTGGCCCTTTCAAAATGTTCATGGATGCAACATCAAAAATTTGGTTTACCAAAGGCTGGAAAGACAAATTGGCGGGCGGATTTACCAACTCCCTGAGCATGAGCGGTGATAAATTGAATTCGCTCTTTCAGATGGCGATCTTGGCCGCTCAACATGGAATGGTATGGATTCCACAAGCCGAAGCAAATACCAGTACATCCGAGCCGGGAAAAAGCGGCGATGTTGAAAGTGTCAACCGTATCGGTTCGTATCTGGGCGTAATGACGCAGGCAGATAACGTGGCAGCCGATCAATCCCCGAATCAGGGCGACATTAAAACCGCGCAACTATACGGAACTCGTATGGTTGAAGCAGCAAAGCGCTGGGCTGCATAAGACCGGAATTTCGCATTTGCGGTAAAAAATTCCAAAAGAAGAGGGGGGAGAAAATCCCCCCTCAATCTTTTCGTATCAGATGGGCTGTGTTAGTCTCTGGGAACAAAATCCAATAATTAAAAAGGACAAAAATATGGATAGCGATATCATCATCATTGGTGCTGGACCCGCCGGTCTAAGCTTCGCAAGAATACTGGCTGATACAGGATTAAAAATCACCATGCTGGAGCGACAGACTGAAAAGACTTTGGCAAAGCCCGATTATGATGGTCGTGAGATCGCCTTGACGCATTTGTCTCAACGGCTGATGGATGAGACAGGAATGTGGAGCCGCATAAAAGACGCAGATATTTCTCTGATTAAAGATGCAAAAGTTTTAAATGGTGATTTGAATGATCCGCTTTTCTTTGATCATACGAAGTCAGGAAAAGAAAATTTGGGATTTATGATTTCCAACCATCACATTCGCCGCGCGGCTTATGAAGTGTGTAAGCCATATAAGAATATCAATCTGATGACGGAAAAAGAAGTGTGGGCTGTAGAAACCGATGATGTTGGTGGAACCGTAACATTGAAAGGCGGGAAAAAACTTCGTTCGCGTCTGATAGTAGCCGCAGACAGCCGCTTTTCCGCAACCCGCAGAATGATGGGAATTTCTACTGATATGCGGGATTTTGGACGGACATGTATCGTCTGCAAAGTAAAACTGGACAAAGATCATGATGAAACGGCGTATGAATGTTTCTTCTATGATCGGACCGTTGCGATTCTACCTCTCAAAGGTCGCTATTGCTCCGTAGTCATTACAATTGACTCAAAAGATGCCCATCTGGTTCTAGATCAATCTCCGAAAGAGTTTGCGCAAGAATTATCAAAGAGAATGGAAGGCCGCTTTGGAAAAATGACATTGGATACACAATTATATCCATATCCTCTGGTCGGAACGTTTGCAGATTGTTTCTACGCAAACCGTTACGCCCTAATCGGAGATGCCGCCGTTGGTATGCACCCTGTCACAGCCCATGGTTTTAATTTTGGATTGCGTGGTGCTCATACTTTGGCAACGGAAATCAAAAAGTTTCATGATCTGGGACTTGATATAGGCTCTCGAGAAATCCTTCAACATTACAACACCAGTCATCGTCAGGCGACTTGGCCACTTTATATGGGAACAAATGCATTGGTTGGGCTTTATACGAAAACCACACCTTTGGCGAAGTTGGCGAGAAAAGCATTGCTTTCTATAGGCCAGCACTTGCCGCCTGCAAAGCGTATGATCATGAACCAATTAACAGAGGCAGCTTCATAACATGAAACGAATAACAGACCTGACAGAAGCGGAAATCCTTGCGTTAGCGATTACCAGTGAAGAAGAAGACTCACAAATTTACATGAGTTTTGCTAACCGCTTGCGTACTGACTATCCCTCAACTGCGCAAATGTTTGAAGACATGGCCTCAGAAGAACAAGAACATAAAAATATGTTGTTGGATATGTACGGAAAACGGTTTGGCGGGAGATTGCCTTACATTACCCGTCAGGACGTGCGCGGCTTTATGAAACGCAATCCGATTTGGTTGATGGAAAATATGCGCATAGACGAAGTGCGCCAGCAAGCTGAATTGATGGAAATAGAAGCCTCTACATACTATTCCAAAGCAGCTCAACAAGCCCAAGATGTAGAGATCAGGAAATTGCTGGGGGACTTGGCTTTGGCGGAACGCGGTCACGAAGCCAAAGCAATCGAAATTGAACGTAAAAATGTCTCGGATGCCGAACGCGAAGAAGAGGGAGAAATTTCCCATCGCCTATTTGTTCTGCAAGTGGTTCAACCGGGTCTGGCAGGATTAATTGATGGCTCAGTATCAACGCTCGCCCCTATTTTTGCTGCAGCCTTCGCCACACATAATTCTCATGATGCATTTTTAGTGGGGCTAGCAGCCTCGCTGGGGGCGGGGATCAGTATGGGGTTAACCGAGGCAATGTCCGATGATGGCGCAATAACAGGGCGGGGTAGCCCATGGTTGCGCGGCGTTGTTTGTGGCTTGATGACAGCTATTGGCGGGCTAGGACATACTTTGCCGTATCTTATTTCCGATTTCTGGACTGCAACATTGGTTGCGGCTGTTTTGGTGGCGATAGAACTGATTGCTATCTCGTGGATACGCTGGAAATACATGGATACACCGATGGTCTCGGCAATGGTTCAGGTGATTTTAGGTGGCGCATTAGTGCTCCTTTCAGGCATCCTGATTGGTAGCGCATAGAGAATTTTAGGAAAATGAGTATGATTTACATTATAGCTTTGATATTTGTTTTCCTGATAATTTTATTTATGCTGAATTTTGAATATTATCGACATAAATTGGGGGTGAGCACATCCCATTCTTCCCAAGCGATGCGCGAAGAAATCCTAAAAGAAATCATCAGCGTCGCCCACGAAAAGACAGCGCTCAAAATCGTGGACCCGGGAAGCGGCTCTGGAGAACTGGTGCGGATGATCGCAAGAAATATGCCTCATGCAACCGTAATAGGCATGGAATTATCTCCCATCCCGTTTTGGCAGTCTAAGATCAAAAGCATGTTGTTTGGGCCAAAAAACGCCCTGTTTAAAATGGACGATTTCTTTAAGTTCGATTATAGCGACGTTGATATCGTCGTAACCTTCTTGCCTGAACCCGTGCTGCATAAATTGGCAGACACGATAAAAGATCAACTCCCAACGGGAAGTGTTGTGATCTCTAACGCATTTGAACTGCCCCAGGGCTGGAGCGAATACAAACGAAGCATGGTTCAACCTGTCCTGAAACGCTATTTATTCTGCTATAAGAAATAAAAAAAGCCGCTGTGAAGCGGCTTTAATTTTGTCTCTAAAAAAAGACTATTTCATTTTATCTTTAAAAAATTCAAGAAACTCGCTTTCAGGAGAAAGAAGTAATGTAGTATCGGCATTTCCAAGGGAGTTTTTGTAAGCTTCCAAGGAGCGGTAGAAAGCATAGAACTTCGGATCTTGACCGAAAGCTTTACCGTAAATTTCAATGGCTTTCTTGTCACCTTGACCACGAACAATCTCGGAATCACGTTTCGCTTCAGCCAACAGAACAGTACGCTCTTTATCAGCTTTGGAGCGAATCTCGGTCGCCAATTGTTCACCTTCAGCGCGTGCTTCACGAGCTTCACGCTCGCGCTCTGATCTCATACGATCAAAAGTAGCTTGCGTAACCTGTTCAGGAAGGTCAGCTCGAACGATACGCACATCCACAACCTCGATACCAAAACGCTTGGCCTCTTCGTTAACAATGTCTTGAATATTCTCCATCAAAACATCTCTTTTTGAGGATAGAATATCTTGTAAGGTGGCCTTACCCATGGTCGAACGCATGGCAGAGTTAATAACAGTATGCAAACGTTGCTGGGCTGAATTCTCTGTATTAAGAGTTTTCAAAAAGACCAACATATCTGTGATTTTATAACGTGCAAAACTGTCAACCACCAAACGTTTCTGGTCAGCCAGAAGGACTTCTTCGGATGGTGGATCAACATTCAGAATGCGTTTCTCAAATGTCCGTATATTGTCGATCATCGGCACTTTAAAATGGAGTCCCGGATCAGTAATCTGATGTTTTGGATCTCCAAAACGCAAGACAATCACTTGCTGTCCTTCAGACACAGTAAAGATGGCTGAGTTGATTAGTATAAAAGCTACGACCGCAGCAATCACCAATCCTAAAATTTTTCCATCACTCATTGTAAACCTCGTCTCTATTGACTTTAAATTATTGTGAAGAAACAGAACTGCGGGGAACAGAACTGGTAGCCTTGCCGTCTTGTAGCGGAAGGAACGGCAGAACATTCCCGTTCTCATTTCCAAGAACAACAGTTTTGGCATTTTTCAATACCTGCTCCATTGTTTCCAGATACATACGCTCTGCGGTAACGTCCTTGGCGCTTTTATAAGCCATATAAACCGCATCAAAACGTTTGGCATCACCAGTCGCGCGCGACACAACTTCCTGAGAATAAGCCTCGGCATCCTGACGAAGCTTCTCGGCTTCCCCTTTGGCACGTGGAATAATATCGTTACGATAAGCTTCCGCGAGGTTTTTTAGCTCTTCTTTCTTCTGGCGCGCACGCTGAACTTCGTTAAAGGCATCAACAACCGCCACAGGAGGGTCAACTTTTTGCAGTTGTACGTTGTTGATGGTCACACCGGCCCGATATTCATCCAGAAGCTTTTGCATCAAGGCTTTGGCATCCACCTGAATTTGGGTTCTGGCATCAGTCAAGGCAGGCTGAATGTCGGTTTGACCGATAATTTCGCGCATGGTGCTAGCGGCAACCATCTGAATCGTATCCTCTGGATCACGGATAGAATACAGATAATCCTTTGCATCCTGAATGCGCCACAAGACAACAAAGTTGATATCAACGATATTCTCGTCACCCGTAAGCATCAGGCTCTCATGCCGTCCTGTATTCTGTGACCTGCTTGAATTATAATCATTGGAACTAAAACCGATATGAATACGGCGCTCAGTGGTAACGTCAACGATCTGTACACTTTGGAAGGGCCAGGGAGCGCGCCACTTGATACCGGGAACTTCATCGGTGCGGGTATATTCACCAAAAGTTAGAACCACGCCATGTTGGTTGGGCTGGACAAAATAAATCCCTGTCAAAGCCCAGATGACCAAAAGCAAAGCCAGTCCACCGAAAATTATTTTCCCAAAGCCACCGTTATGCCCACCTTGGGAGGGAGGAAGCATCCCACCGAAACTTTGGCGAATCTTATGGAGCATCTGCTCGAAATTAATTTCATCATCATTTCTACCCCCTCGTCCCCAGTCAGGGCGTTGGTGGTGTCCATGAGGGCGATTATCGCCCTGCGGTGCTCCCCAAGGGTTCTTGGTGGATTTTTTTGAAGAGTCTTGGTTTTGGGAATCATCGCGATGGTCGTCGCTATCATCATTCCAGGGCATAAAATAGCTCCTTAATTATATATGGTACAATATCTTCTAGACATTAATGCTTTTTGAGGTAAAAACAACAGTGAAACGGAGTTCATCACATGTTTTCCTTCCTCAAATTAAAAAAAGAGACATCCCTCTCCAAAGATCAGGAGTTACGGGAATTTATTCGCCAGACCACAAACTTTGTTCTCAAAGATAGAGAAGGGGTCGTGGTAGAAGATCTGCAAGCCACCAAAGCTGGCCAAGCGATAGTGGTTCTGAAAGTCTCGAAATCTGTTGCAGATAGCGATGCTGAAAAAATCAGCAATTCACTAAAAGCCGAATTGGAAAAACTCACAGCGATAGATAAGGCAACAATTGTCCTGACAACCGAAGAGGTTAGAAAAAAACAATCTCCGTTTGCGGATACGCCCGTGGGGCCACAGGCGGTGGCTACAAAAGTTCCCAACGTCAAAGATATTATTGCGGTCTCATCAGGTAAGGGCGGTGTCGGGAAATCAACCGTCGCGATTAACTTGGCACTGGCTATTGCAAAGACAGGCAAGAAAGTAGGGGTGCTGGATGCGGATATCTACGGCCCGTCTCTTCCAAGGCTGGCAGGTGTCGTCAGCGCAAAAGCCGATAAGAAATCGAACGATGACCGACTGGAGCCGATAGAAGCGCACGGACTAAAACTGATGTCGATGGGATTCTTGGTGGACGAAAGCGCACCGATGATCTGGCGCGGGCCGATGGTGCAATCAGCTTTGCTTCAAATGGTCAGAGATGTGGCATGGGATGGCTTGGATGTCCTTGTCATTGATATGCCGCCGGGAACTGGGGATATTCATTTAACCTTGGCGCAACGCGTTCCGCTCTCTGGCGGCGTAGTGGTCTCAACCCCACAAGACATAGCTTTGATAGATGCAAGAAAAGGCTTGGAGATGTTCCGCAAAGTCGCCGTTCCTGTTTTGGGAATCATTGAGAATATGTCTTATTATTGCTGCCCGAATTGTGGGCACCGCGAAGACATCTTCGGTCACGGCGGCGCAAAAGCCGAAGCAGAAAAATTGGGCGTCCCGTTCTTGGGAGAGATACTGCTCCACGGAAAAATTCGGGAACTCTCAGATTTGGGAACACCAATCGTCATAGCTGACCCCGAAAGCGAACAAGCTAAAGCCTATTGTGATCTGGCAAACGCTGTGATGAGCAACATCGATCAAGCACAAAAACCCGCCCCACGCATTTCAATGGAAGACTAGGACTATGGATTTAATTATCTTTGACAATGACGGAACACTTTCTGATTCTGAACGTATGAATTGCACCGTGACATCGGATATTCTTGTGTCCTATGGGTTCGAAAAATATACGCCTGACTACACGATGAAACATCTTGCAGGGATGTCGATGCCGATTGTCAAAGAGATGTTGGAAGAAGAATATCAGACGACACTCCCCGATAATTTTATTCAGGAATTTATTGATCGCGTAACGGAACAAATCCCGCTCCAACTTCAACCCGTTACGGGCGCAGTAGAGGCGGTTAAAAAGTTGTCTGCTTCATTTAAAATATGTGTGGCCTCAAACGGCGAGCCTGAAAATGTCGAAGCCTGTATCGAGACAATCGGCTTAATGCCGATTTTCGGACGGGATAAAGTTTATACCAAATCTTTGGTATCGCGGGGAAAGCCGTCTCCTGAACTCTTCTTATATGCCGCAAACCGAATGAATGCAGTGCCCGAACGCACGTTTGTGATTGAAGATACGGTCTCGGGCGTGCGTGCTGGTGTCGCAGCAGGCATGCATGTCTTGGGGATAACCGCCGTTTCCCACCATCCGCAAGAGACGCGGGAACAGTTACTAAGCCTAGGAGCTAAAAGGGTTTTTGTAAGTTGGTCTGAGATAACAGATTACATAAAAAGTGCCTGTGGATAAGTATCCATGTTCGCCCTTGCAAAATGGAAAAAGGGCGTTTATGTTCCACTCGTTCTGAAAATGAAATGTTTAACAATACTATGGGAACTAAAAATTATGAGCGATATTGCAGACCGCGTTAAAAAAATCGTCGTTGAGCACCTGAGCGTTGACGAGAGCAAAGTAACTGAAGGCGCTAGCTTCATTGACGATCTGGGAGCTGACTCCTTGGATACGGTTGAGCTGGTTATGGCTTTCGAAGAAGAATTCAACATCGAAATTCCTGATGATGCAGCAGAAAAAATCCAAACATTTGGTGACGCTGTAAGCTTCATTAGCCAAAAGGCTGCCTAATTTCGATGCAGTAATTTAAAAGGGCCGATTTCGCCATGGATTTAATGTCTTGGCGCGGCCCTTTTCTTTTGTTTTAATGCTATAAAGTTCAGTTTAACAGAGAATAAGAAGAAAATGATGAAGCGCGTAGTGATTACTGGAATGGGTATTGTCTCACCACTGGGTGTAGGCATGGATAAAAACTGGGCAGCCCTGACTGCGGGCAAAAGCGGCTTGCGCAAAATCACACGTTTTGATGCGTCTGATATGTCTTCGCAAATTGCAGGTCTCGTCCCTTACCAAAATGAAGGATATGAAGACGGCTTTAACGCAGACAATGCGATGCCACCGAAAGAACAAAAGAAAGTTGATACATTTATTCTCTACGGAATGATGGCGGCTGACGAAGCTGTGGCTGATTCCGGCTGGGCTCCGCAAACCGATGAAGAGCGTGAACGCACTGGTGTGATGATCGGCTCAGGCATCGGCGGATTGCAAAGTATCTACGAAACATCAGAAACACTGATTCAAAAAGGCCCGCGCCGTGTCTCTCCATTCGCAGTTCCTGCAATGTTGATTAACTTGGCGTCTGGTCACGTCTCTATTAAGCATGGCTTCAAAGGCCCAAACCATTCTGTAGTAACAGCGTGCGCAACAGGCTCTCACGCAATTGGTGACGCAGCACGTCTTATCGCTTTGGGGGATGCCGATGTGATGGTAGCGGGTGGAGCAGAAGCAGCTGTCAACCGCTTGGGTGTTGCATCCTTCGCAGCATGCCGCGCACTCTCAACCTCTTATAACGACACCCCCGAAGTAGCGTCCCGTCCGTTTGACGAAGGTCGTGATGGATTCGTCATCGCTGAAGGGTCGGGTGTTGTGGTTCTGGAAGAGCTGGAGCACGCGAAAAAACGCGGCGCTAAAATCTACGCCGAAGTCGTTGGGTATGGTTTATCGGGCGATGCTTATCATATGACCTCACCAGCCGAAGACGGAGACGGCGGGTTCCGTGCGATGAAAGCCGCTCTGAAACGTGCAGAAGTAAATCCCGAAGACATTGACTATATCAACGCACACGGAACATCCACGCCGATGGGTGACGGCATTGAATGTGGCGCGGTTAAACGCCTCTTCGCGAGCGCTTTGGATACAGTTGCAATGTCTTCTACCAAGTCCGCTATCGGTCATTTGTTGGGCGCAGCAGGCGCAGTCGAAGCCATCTATACAGTCAAAGCCATGAACACTGGCATTCTGCCGCCGACACTCAATCTTGAGAACGTGTCAGAGCCATGTAAAGGAATTGATCTTGTGCCTAAAGTCGCAAAAGAGAAGAAGGTCAAAATTGCCTTGTCCAACTCTTTCGGCTTTGGCGGAACGAATGCGTCTCTGGTTCTAAAAGCTTACGAGTAATACGCTATGAAATATGTGCTTTATCTGCTGCTGCTGGCGATTACAATTGCCGCAGCACTCTCGGCCTATACGGTTTATCTGTATGGACAAGTAGGGCCGTTTGATAGCGCACAAACATTCCAAATCGAAAAGGGTGACGGCGCACGCGTCATTGCCGCAAAACTCAAAGACCAGAATCTGATCTCAAATGATTTGGTCTTTCTAGCCGCGCTGAAACTCAAAGGGCAGGGCGCAACCCTGAAAGCCGGAGAGTATGAAATCCCGCCCCATGCCACAATCGCCGATATTCAAAAGCAATTGATCGAAGGTCGTGTCGTTCAGCGTAAATTCACAATCCCCGAAGGCCGCACCGGCTTTGAAATCATCGGTATTTTAAAAGCAACAGAAGGCCTGAGTGGTGAGATAAAATACATCCCTGCCGAAGGAACATTGCTCCCCGATACCTACCATTTCACGTTGGATGAGCCGCGCGCGAACAAGATAGCCCAGATGCAACAGGCCATGAATGATGTAAAGGCAGAACTTTGGGAGAACCGTCAAAAAGATTTGCCGTTCACAACATGGGAAGAAGCGGTAACGCTCGCCTCAATCGTAGAAAAAGAAACTGGCGTAGCGCGCGAACGCAAAACCATTGCTGGGGTCTTTATCAACCGCTTGCGTCAAGGGATTGCTCTTCAATCCGACCCCACTGTCATTTATGCGATCACCAAAGGCGCACATAAAAATGAAGGGCAGGGACCGTTGGGGCGTCGCCTGTTGCTCAAAGACCTGCAAATCAATTCGCCCTATAACACCTATAAGAACGCAGGGCTGCCCCCTGGCCCCATCGCCAACCCGGGAAAAGACGCCTTAGAGGCCGTTCTAAACCCTGAGAAGAACGACTTTATCTATTTTGTGGCCGACGGCACTGGCGGGCATGTCTTCGCCAAAACCTTGGCCGAGCACAATAAAAACGTGGCGGAGTGGCGTAAGTTGCGCCGCAGCAATAAATAAACGGGAAGGTTGCAGGCTAAAAAGTTGAATTCTTGTCATAAATTCAATATAAGCAGATGAGTATGAATAAGAGCGATATCAAACAAAATCTGGGTGTGTGTTCCGGATTATTCGAACAGAATTATCAATACGAAGCCTATGAAATGCTTCGACAAACGGCACGTCTGCGGACAGAAAACTTTTTGCGCGGCGTAAGAGACAAAACCATTCTTGTAGAGGATGGATATACGCCTCACTCTCACTCTCCTGAACTGGATGCATGGGTCGCCTCGGAAGAGGGGCAGGAAACTCTAAAAGAACTGGTCAGTGAACTGAACGCACTGGTTAGAGGAGCGTTCGCCCGTTTAAAACAGCGTCAGTCCCAAACAGGATTACAACATCAACCAATCGGGCATGATTTGTGGCAGATCGCAAAAGACACTGCCGAAGCGATGCGCTTTTATGATCTGGAACGCCCGACCGGCTATAAACAAACTTTTGTAATTCCGACATCCTTTCATGACCTCGGAAGATTTCTCGAAGCGCATTTTTACGATAAGAAAAATCCGTTTGAGAACTGGATACCGCACGCGCAGCTAAGCTTTCTGATGCTGGATAAAGTTTTGGAACAACAGAAATACTTTGGGATGCCGCGGGCACTCAAAAACCATTTTCTCTACGCGGTCTTGGCACACTCGTACAGCGAAAACGGACTGAGTTATATGTCCCGCGCCGTACAAGCTTGTGACCGCGCGCAATTAATTGGCCCCGAAGGGTTGATCCGTGCATCCACCTATATTCCCGCCTACAAAAATGGGATGATAGGCTACCCGCAAGATGGCTCTTATGCAGCATCTTTGCCGAAAATGATGGAACTGAATGAAGCGGTCCCAGTCTTGGAATATTTTGCGAGATGTATGCCTCCGAATATGGGAGATGCTCACGGTATTTGGCGATCAAGAATACATGATGAAAATATAGAGCTTTTGGCAATTTTTGCGTTGAACGCGGGAAGTAATACGGTTTTTGCACCAAAATTGGTCAGTGATATAAAGTCAGGAGAAGATAGATTATCAACTCTGACTCGTGAATTCGCAGACGCGACCAGAACAATGATGATCATTGACAGATCATCAGGGCAGATCATGGAAGATGTGTCCGTAGAATATGTTCAAGACTTGCTTCTGGATGAATCACAACGCCCATCAGGTGCGGCTCTGTTATCTGCAGAGAGCAGTAATAGAATTAGAACAGCCACAGAGTCTATGACCGCAGAAGAGCGTAAGGCATATGCTATGACTTTGCTGCGCGCCAAAGAGCAAAGGCAAGAACAAGAAGAAATGGATTTGGATATTCTCAAAGATGTCTATCAAATGGACTGGCCGGAATATATGCAAGCCTTGGCAGAACCTTCCCTCGCGCTTGTCGAAGAAACGGTATCCTATCACACTGACAGTAACGCGGAAGCAGAAACCAACGCTTTAGCAGCGTGCGCCCCACAACCAAGAACACTGTTTTATTAAATCAACCAATTATATTTGGATAAAATATGGTGGTGAAGGGATTCTAACCCTCGACCAAAGGATTATGATCC
Organism: Alphaproteobacteria bacterium; assembly: GCA_020442425.1. Taxonomy (GTDB): domain Bacteria; phylum Pseudomonadota; class Alphaproteobacteria; order Micavibrionales; family Micavibrionaceae; genus UBA1573. Next base: position 12,435 of record JAGRKB010000014.1, read on the forward strand.
AGCCTAATTCTCGATTGATATGAACTCAATCTAACAGGTTCTGGAACCGTGGATATTGAATCAATCAAGTCGGCGGTCTTATAACCCCTTCAAACTCGTCAGATGCCAATTTCCCTGAGCAATAGGCCTCTGTTACCCCATTTGTTACCCCTTTGGTTGTTCGGGTTTTATCTGTCGAAAAACCGCTTGACAAACGTTCCAGAATGCAGGAATATATTCCCCGTAACCGCCACGAGTCTATCTGGCGGATTTTTTGTGCCCAAAGCGCACACAGCAATTTCAACTCATCAAAAATAATGGAGCAATTTATGGGACTGTTCGACGCAATCTCTGGCCTCATCACGGGGTCGGTGGGAAACAACATGGACAATCACGAAGACGATGTTCTGAACGTCAAACGCAATTTGAACAAGGTTGGATATTTTGATGATCTGGATCAAGAACCCGAACCACATGGTTTTATCACTAAGAATATGGAGAAGGGTATTCGATCCTACCAAAAGGACAAAGGCCTGAAAGTGGATGGAATTTTGCACCCACGCGGAGAGACCGAACGCGGGCTATTTCATACTATTACTGGACAAATTCTTGAACCTCTCTTCGGCGAGACAGATGGTTTTGACGAAGGTACAGTTGGCTTTGGTGGCAATGTCTCGGGAACCTTCGGCACCAATCCATTCGGGAAGTGGAATGAACGCAGCCGGACGCCACCCTATGCCATGGCGCTTGCAGGTAAAGAGGAAACGGGCCAGCCAGCCTCAACCCCTCCGGCTCCACCATCGAAACCGGAAGCTGCCGAAGCTCCGCCTGTGAACCTTATCGCTGCACAAGTCGAGCAGAAAACAAACAATCCCGATGCACCTCCACCCATCCCGCCGAGGAAGCCAGAAACAATTTCACCAACGCAGAAAGGCAATGAACTTCTTGATTTTATAGGCAAGCATGAGAGTAGCAATAATTACAATATTACCTACGGCAGCAAAGAAGAACCCCTCACAAAGATGACCGTTAAAGAAGTGTACGCACTTCAGAAAAAGATGCTTGCTGAAGGCAGGGGCTCTTCTGCTGTTGGGCGATATCAATTTTTAAAAGGGACACTTAAAGAGGCTGTCGACAAACTTGGTATTGATGAAAGCGAGTTTTTTGATAAAAAATTACAGGATCAGTTGGCTAGATCACGCATGGAATATAGAGGTTATGAAGAATATAAAGCCGGAAAAATCAGCACAGAAGAGTTGATAAAAGGGTTGGCCAACGAATGGGCATCACTTCCCCCAGATGCTTCCAATAAAAGCCGTTATGAAGGTGTTTTAAATAACAAAGCCCTTACTAAATTCGAGACTTTAAAAGATTTGTTGGAAAAACCCTAGGGATTAAAGCGATAGCCGACAGCCTTTGCAAAAGATGAATATTCTTCATACTCTTCATATTTAGTAACAACGCGAAGCTGATCGCCATTTTTATTTTGGAAAAGAAAAGCGCAGTATGCCATACCTGATCCGGTGCATGTTTGCAGTTCATAGTAACCTTTTTTCCAAAACTTTGGGCCATTTCCAGACGTGGCACCTTGTTTAAAATCTTCCGTACCTTCCTTAAGGGTTTGCAAAGGACTCCAGCCTGCACCAATAATAATGGGTCTTGCTTCATGATAGGTCAGGCCTTTGATGTTCAGAAGATCGGGCAGAGATTCGTCGTAGCCATACCACCCATTGGGATTAGGTGGCCTGTCCCAAAAATTACTATCGGCACATGCCGTTGTCGTGATGAAAAGAAGAAGTGAAAATAGAGCGGTACAAAATGGATATTTCATATTAAACCCCAGTGGGACGAGCGACTTCCTTATGGTGAAATGTAATGCAAATATCCACTGGCTACAACAAAAGAAAATAATACAGCTTGAGCCTTTATGGTGTATTTTTATTATCAGATTCTATAAGGGGTTCACAGGTTCTAACGGCTTCTTTCCTCTTTTGTAAGGCTAATTTCTTTGAGATCACGAAAAATTTATCTTATGTTTTTGGCAAAGGAATTGCTGAAAAATACATGGTGGCGGTGGAGGGATTTGAACCCCCGACCAAAGGATTATGATCCAGCCCAATTCTCTATGTATATGAACTCAATCTAACAGGTTCTAGTGCCGAAGATATTGGCAATGTAATTTCCCGAGTGTCATATCTCCTTCATATCTGTTAGATGCCAATTCATCAGAACAACAGGGCTGTGTTACCCCCTTCGTTACCCCATTGGATGTTCAGTTTGTATCTCTCGAAAAACCTCTTGACAAACGCCCCAAAATATAGGAATATATTCCCCGTAACCGCCACGACTCTGTCTGGCGGATTTTTTTGTGCCTGAAGCACGACTTTGGCACACAGCAATTTCAACTCATCAAAAATAATGGAGCAATTTATGGGACTGTTCGACGCAATCTCCGGCCTCATCACGGGGTCGGTGGGAAACAACATGGACAATAACGAAGACGATGTCCTGAACGTCAAGCGCAATTTGAACAAGGCTGGATATTTTGATGATCTGGATCAAGAACCTGAACCACATGGTTTTATCACTAATAATATGGAGAAGGGTATTCGATCCTACCAAAAGGACAAAGGCCTGAAAGTGGATGGAATTTTACACCCACGCGGAGAAACCGAACGCGGGCTATTTCACACTATTACTGGACAAATTCTTGAACCGCCGATTGATGAAGACAGTGGTGGGAAGGTTGGCTTTGGCGGCAATATCACAGGCACCTTTATGCCGATGGAAACGAGGAAAGAGAAAAGGGAGACAAAACCGTTCTCGTTAATAAACCCCGATACGATGCTGTCCCTGAATGACAAGCAGGACACGGAAGCCCAGCACCCCCTTCCACCCAAAAAAATCGAGCATGATGTGTTCGCCTCCTCAAACAAAGAAACCGCGCCTGACACACTTGTTCAGTACGACGCGACAGGCAGGATGATAAGATCTGCTTCAGAAGACTCCTTAAAAACAGGGGGCTTGCCTCAAAGGAATTCTACTTCCTTCGAAACTACAAAACCAAGTTTTGATGTTGGTACAGCGCCTGTTATAAACGATAGGGAAATACGGCAAAAAATTTTGCTCAGTAATGAGCCAGCAAAATTTGAGATTAAGGACAATCCTGATCTTCAAAAAAATCCTTCAGTCATAGAGAAGCTTAAGCAAACTTTTATCAAAAATGAAGGATTTGGCAGCAAAGTAGTCAAAGAACATGAAAAAGATATAGACGAACTGTCGAAAAAACATGGAGTCGATGCTGATTTGGTAAAATCAGTCATGTGGGTAGAAAATGCCAGAGGGCATTATGGAGGTCTGAATAATTTAGCAGATTATGTAGGCGTATCGGATTCTCAAGCGCCCATGAATATAAATGGTAAAATTTGGGGTGAGCTGATTGATAAACCTGGAGAAAAGCTTAATAATGGCAAAGACAATATTGAGGCTGGCGTAATCCTACTTAAAAGGATAGGTGACCGAATAGAAAATCCTACACCTGAGAAAATCGGCTCGATATGGAACTATGCTGGGCGCGAGAATGTAAATGAGATTGGAAAAGAAATTGGACAAGCATACAAAAGCAAACCTTGGGAAAAGAAAGAATAGGATTGTGCTTTATGCATTTATTGCTACGATTGTTTTGTCTTTAGCCTTCTCGTTTTTTGCCACGTGGGCGTTTCTAGGAGACAATTTAGGTGAAGATTTATGTGCATATGTGGAGAAAAATTATCATCTTCAGTGGTATGAAATTTATTCTGTAGTCAATGATCAAATATGTATTTTAAAGCCTATGGCTTACTTTTTGCTAGTGGGAATGTTTTTGTTCGCCTTCATACCTTTTCAAGGTGTCACAATCTTGATTTGGGCAGCACAAAAGTTTTTAAAGAGAAAGCGGCAAAAGACTTTTTAGATACCACTGAAGCCAAGAAAGAAGTCTAAAAACAAAAATTCTTTTCGGGGCTGTACCAGATAACTCGTAAAAGTGTTATAAGGTATGGTCATGAGGAAGAGCCGAATAAGCAAAGTAAAACAAGAAAAGTTAATTGAACTTTTTGTTGCTGGATCAACGGGTCGATGCGCTGCCGAATTGGTCGGCGTGAATATCAAAACAGCGTGCTATTTTTACCAAAGACTTCGTGAGCTGATCGCCGCCCAAACGGAACGAGAAGCGAACGAAGTCTTTGCGGGTGAAATAGAAGTCGATGAAAGTTATTTTGGTGGACATCGTAAAGGCAATCGGGGGAGAGGTGCTGCGGGTAAAGTGCCTGTGTTCGGCCTTTTGAAACGTGGAGGGAAGGTTTATACCAAGATTATTCCTGATGCATCCGGCACGACACTCATCCCGATTATCGAGAAGAAAGTTATCCCCGACAGCATTGTGTATTCTGATTGTTGGAAGGGATATAATGTGTTGGATGTATCCGATTTTAAACACTATCGCATCAATCATTCAAAGTTATTTGCAGATAGACAAAATCACATCAACGGGATTGAGAATTTTTGGAACCAAGCCAAGCGTCATTTGCGCAAATTTAATGGTGTTCCAAAGGATAATTTTAGGCTATTTTTGAAGGAGTGTGAGTGGCGTTTTAACACCCCCTC
>JAGRKB010000082.1 GCA_020442425.1 Alphaproteobacteria bacterium
TCATCGGCCAAAGCTTTTTTCTCTTCTTCCAGACGCTCAATCCGGTCAAGGAAGCTCTTCAAACGTTTACCGGCAACACCACCAATATCAATGGCTTCGGCTTCATGATCGTGATCTGTCTCTTGCATGGCTGGCTGGCCCATGGCGATACTCCTTCATACTACAACAATGGAAACGAGGTCTCTTTCCTAGCGCATATAAAACCACGCTGACAAGAGAATAAAAAAAGTCATTAAGACTTTTATTTGCTGGATATAATCAACCAGCGTTCAATTTCAATGCCGGCACTATTAGCCTTATCTTTTTTGGTGCGTCCGACCTGAATTTGAATAATCAATCGTTGATTTTGACCGGGACGGTTGGCCTTGTCTCCAAGGCTTGTAATATCACTTTTATAAAAAGTAACCATCACAGGCACTTGAACCAGCCAATGATAGGTTCCGGAAACCATACCTTCACGCAAAACCTGAGCGGGGCCGTCGGAAATAGCCTGCATTTTCATTTTATTTTGACCAAGCATGTTTTTAACATTCATGCGTGTCAGGTAATCGCTATATTCTTTCCACCCATAAGCCGCAAAATTCGGCTGAATGACCTTAAGGTCTTCGTCCCATGTTTCCGCCTGAAGACTCAAAGCTTGCGCAATAAAGCCCGAAGTCCAGTCTTGAACTTCCTCGGGACTCATATGAGGCTGTGCAATATCAAGAGTACTGATGTGGCCTTCTAGAACTTTCCCTTTCTCAAATATGTCCATCATCTCGGAGCCTTGAGTCTCCGCAGGAACAGACGATTCAAAAGGAGTCTTTTGATCGGGGTTGACAGGCTCAAGCGTATGATCGCCAAAAAGAACCTCCCATATGGAACGGGCTTGAGCGTCTTGCAAAGAAGCACAAGTACCAAACATTAGAACAGCAGCACTAGCGGCAATAAAAAAAGAACGGACTGAAATCATAAAAAAACAAAACAGGTTACAATTAAGGGGTATCACTACCGGGAACGGGTCTGCCGAAACAGGTTCGGAATAACCGTCTTCATTGTACCGATTGTTTTACCAATTTCCATCGCATTTTCGAGGCGACGGTCAAGAAAAGCCTGAGTAACCATAATATCCTTAGAATCATCTGTTATCCAGACCATGGAAGTTCCGATAATAATCGAAGATAACATAGCGCGTTTCGTGTGGCGGGAATAATCGGTGGCGACGTCTCCGGCCCAGCTCCAGATACGGTCAGACGTGCGCCACAAAACACGCTGGCTTTGCACGACATGGCTTGGCAATGCCCAAAAGGCGAGCGCATGGCGCACAGCCTCGCGATGTGGTTCAAGAAAACTATAGCGAGCCATCAAAGCTGCCCTCACTCGATCTTTGCTGCGAAGGGCATCATACGGAAGATCTTCAAGTGCCGATAGCATATGACGATCTGTATAATCAGAAAAATGAGCCACAACATCCAAAAGACCGTTGGGAAAAAGAGTTTTCTCGGCACGATCCTGTAGGCCGCACTCTAAAGCGGCTTTTTGTACCATAGCCCAGGACCATCCTTGTTCATAAACGTCCGGTAAGACGGACTCAAGGACTTTGTCTTTTAATTCCTGGATAGTAGCCATGGGCGCTCCTGACATATTGAATAGTTAAAACTCAATCGAAACATATCATTCGAACAAATACACTACCAAAGGATAAGGGCAAAAGCAAAGCTTTGAATATATTGCGTTGCACGAGAAATGCTCTATCTTAGTGGGCGAAAACACCAGATCGAAAAAATGGCATCAAAAGAAACCGAAGATAAAAGCATCGGCAAATCATCCGATAAAAAGAGCGAAGGCAAAATCGGCCAACGCGTGAAGCGCTATTCTCAAGTCTCGGCGACCGTCGCAGGTGTGGCCGCCAAAGTAGCAGGCGAAAAAATTCTGGGCGTAAAAATAGAGCGAGAAAAACATGCGGCGCAATTACTGGCCTCTCTCGGAAACCTCAAAGGCCCGTTGATGAAGGTCGGGCAAATTCTGGCAACCATCCCCGAAGCTCTGCCGCCTGAATACGCAAGCGCTCTTCAAAACCTGCAATCCAATGCTCCGCCCATGGGCTGGCCATTTGTCAAACGCCGCATGAAAACAGAATTGGGTGCAGACTGGGAAACAAAATTCAAATCCTTCGGGCAACAAGCCGCCGCCGCCGCAAGTCTGGGTCAAGTCCACAAAGCAACGCTTCATGACGGACGCGAAGTCGCGTGCAAACTACAATACCCCGACATGGAATCGGCAATTGCTGCAGACTTGTCGCAATTGAAATTGATGTTCTCTCTTTATGAAACATACGACCAATCGATCCAGACCGGAAATATTCATCATGAACTGAAAGACCGTCTGCACGAAGAACTGGATTATGAACGCGAAGCACGCCAATGTAATTTGTACCGCTACATATTGCGCGAAGAAAACGCAGTCCATGTTCCCGAAGTCGTGCCCGAACTTTCAACCAAAAGATTACTGACGGCAACTTGGCTCGAAGGCAGAAAAATACTGGATTACAAAACTGCAACGGTAGAAACGCGCAATCAAATCGCTCTCAATATGTTCCGCGCATGGTATGTACCGCTTTATTATTACGGCATTATTCACGGTGACCCGCATCTGGGGAATTATTCGGTACGCGAAGACCTCTCGATCAACTTACTCGATTTCGGATGTATCCGTGTGTTTCCAGCCTCCTTTATTGGAGGGGTCATTGATTTATATCGCGCCTTGCAAAACAAGGATACGGCGTTGGCTGTTCACGCGTTCGAAACATGGGGCTTTGAAAACCTCAACAAAGACCAAATCGAAACCCTACTCATCTGGGCGGGCTTTTTATACGAACCGCTCTTGGATGACAGCGCGCGTGTGATCGGCAAAGCCGAACAAGGCGTGTACGGACGCGAAACCGCCCAAAAAGTTCATAAACGCCTCAAGGAAGTCGGCGGTGTCAAACCACCGCGCGAATTCGTCTTTATGGACCGCGCAGCATTAGGGTTGGGCTCAGTCTTTATTCACTTGCAGGCCGAGGTTAATTGGCACCGCCTGTTCGAGGATATGATCGATGGTTTCAACATAAACGACCTCGAATCCCGCCAAAACGAAGCGTTGAAGATGTTTAATCTATAACTCCGCCGTCATCCCGTTGGCGCAGCCGATACGGCTGCCAGCACGAACGGGATCCAGAAAATTGCCGCTTTGCGGCTCAATAGCGCAGTCGAATGATCGTTTAGGGGTTGACGGACGCGGGGGCTTTGCGATATACCCCTCGCACGCTCCAGAAACCAGAAGCTACCAAAGTCCAAAAACATCTGTTTTTAAAACTGTTTATTGAGATCGCGGGGTGGAGCAGCCCGGTA
>JAGRKB010000083.1 GCA_020442425.1 Alphaproteobacteria bacterium
TTCGAATCTCATCCTCTCCGCCATTATAAAAGCCCCCATTGGGGGCTTTTATAATGGGTGTGTGGTGAATTCGTTTACGAACGACGTGAGGTCGACGACTAGCCTTTCCCGAGAAAGGCGCAGGCGCGGCAAGGCCTGTTAAGGCCGAAGCGAATCTTATCCTACTATTTAACCCCATAATCTTTTTCTTGCGTATTCCCCCCTCAAGCGATAGCGTACCCCTATGGAAATGTACATCGCCCAGTGGCTTACCCTGATTGTGGTTTTCTCGGTTGCAGTAATCTCACCCGGCCCTGACTTTGTCATGGCAGTAAGAAACTCCATCATTTTCTCGCGTCGTGCAGGAATTTGGACGGCCATAGGTTTCGCTCTAGGAGTCTTGGTTCATGTGACATACACGATTTTCGGCATTTCAGCCATCATCGCCCAATCTGTCCTTCTTTTTAATCTGATAAAGTGGGCGGGCGCCCTCTACCTGATTTATTTTGGTATCAAAGCGCTCCAATCAAAGGGGATGGGGAAAAAAGCTGTCGAAGATGCAACGTCAGGACATCTCAGGAACAATAATATGTCTGATTTTCAGGCCCTAAGATCAGGGTTTCTGACAAATTGTCTTAATCCAAAAGCAACTCTGTTCTTTTTAGCAATCTTCAGTCAAATTATTAGCCCTGAAACACCCGTACTCTGGCAAATTATCTATGGACTGACCTGTGCAATCATGGTGTTTATCTGGTTCGCTCTAGTCGCACTTATTCTAAATCAAGGCCCAATCCGCAATGCCTTCCTTAAGGCTACAAAATGGATCGATAAAACATGTGGGGCCCTACTTATCGCTCTGGGCGTAAAAGTTGCTATCAGCCAACAATCCTGAGGGATACCCCATAAAAAGCTACCAATTTTGATAATGTAGTGCTATATTGCGTTGCACAATAAGATAACAAAAGAATTGAAAACATGGGAAATTGCGAACCAATCGACGCTCTTCTGCCGTCCAATCAACATGCCGGCATGCCACTAGAGCTGACCAGACAACAAATTTCATACCCCCAAGAGCAGCATCCCTTGGGTTTCTTCAGATACTCTCATTTACGATCAAATTTGAGATTGGCAGATCTCTTTAATATCCAATCCGCCCCGCATACAAAGGAAGATCTGGATGAAATAAAGTTATTCCTCATCAATAATATGCAAGGCCCGTTCTATTTCGGAGAAACAGATCATGAGGAACTGGCGCTCATAATCATCGACCCACGAGATGTTCAAAAATTCTTGAATGAATATCCCAATTGGGAAGAAGACAAAACAGCCTCCATCGCCAACAGCGCAACATTGGACTTTTGGCTAAAGCGCGCCTACTCCCCAAGATAATATTCGACAGTCGAGACCACACGCACTGATTTATAAGGTGTTTCACTCTCACCAACACCTGGGTCACGCGCTTCTATTTGCAAAACACCCTGATTGGCAGAACGGATATTTCCGACCACTTGCCCGCTATCTTTCGCAAATTGTTCAGCGGCTATACGCGCATTTTTTGTAGAGTCCGCAATCATTTCAGGCTTAACATCATTGATTTTGGTAAAGCTGTATTCAGGACTAGGGTTCCATCCGCCATTGGGCGTTCCCATGACAACCCCTTGTCGAACAATCTCTGTAATGTTCTGCGAGGCTTTAATCATCGCCTCGATATTCGTGGTCCGCACCAACAAAGCCTCGGTCAACACGTAACGGGGAATATCCTTTGCCTCTCCATAAGTTTTGGCCTCGTTATCATTCACAATAAGCCTTTGCAAAGTAATCTGATCGGCATCAATCCCCTGAGAGACGAGATAATCTTTTACAATCTTGTCATGCTCATCAATTTTAGTCTGAGCCTCTGACAACTCACGACCCGTGGCCGTAAAATTAAAATCCCAAGTCGCCTGATCAGCCACAACATCACGTGTAGAAAGCCCCTTCACAACAACATAGCGGTCATAATTCCTGAAATTCTTTAGCCCGCTCAAGATTTTTTCACCGCTATAGCCAATTGCCAAAGCAAGAGCCACTAGACCACCCAACAAAGCTAAAGCTTTCATCCCACCTCTGCCACAATGACAGGAAGAACATTTCTCATTCATATCTAATCCTCACAAACAAGTTCACACCCATACTAGAACCAATTATAGACAAAATGCAAATTGAAAAAGCGCCCCAAACAGGGCGCTTCTCAAATAATCTTGGATCAATCTTCTATTTAACTTGCGGCTGAATATCAAATTGGTGGAACGGCGGCGGAGAAGACAATGTCCATTCCAGCGTCAGAGTATTCGGCTGAACATTCCAATAATTATCACCAACCCGACGACCAAACAGCAAAGTGTAGAACACAATAAACACAAAGAAGATGGTACTGCCAAAAGACAAGTAAGCCCCCAAAGATGAAATATAATTCCACCCTTCCAACGCATCCTGATAATCAGGATAACGACGAGGCATACCGGCTAACCCCAAGAAATGCTGCGGGAAGAATATCATGTTAACGCCGATAAAGGTTGTCAGAAAATGGACTTTCCCCATCCACTCAGGATACTGACGACCCGACATTTTACCGATCCAGTAATAGAACCCGGCAAACAAGGCAAACACAGCCCCCAAAGACAGAACATAGTGGAAGTGCGCCACGACATAATACGTATCATGAAGGGCAATATCCATCCCGCCATTCGCGAGAACAACACCGGTCACCCCACCAATTGTAAAAAGGAAGATAAACCCGAGCGCCCAGAGCATCGGGGTCTTAAACTCGATAGAGCCACCCCACATCGTTGCAATCCATGAGAAGATTTTAACCCCTGTTGGCACAGCAATAATGAGTGTAGCTGCCGTAAAGTATGCGCGCGTATTAACGGATAATCCGGTTGTGTACATGTGGTGAGCCCACACAATAAAGCCTACAAAACCAATTGCCACCATCGCATAAGCCATCCCCAAATAACCAAAAACAGGTTTTTTGGAAAAGGTCGAAACAATATGACTGATGATTCCGAACGCCGGTAAAATCATGATGTAAACTTCAGGATGCCCAAAGAACCAGAACAAATGCTGATAAAGAATTGGATCTCCACCACCTTCAGGATTAAAGAAGTTTGTGCCAAAATTACGATCTGTCAACAACATGGTAATTGCCCCACCCAAAACAGGAACAGACAAAACCAACAAGAATGCCGTAACCAACATAGACCATGCAAACAAAGGCATTTTGTGCAAGGTCATCCCTGGGGCACGCATATTAAAGATCGTTGCAATAAAATTTGCCCCACCCAGAATAGAACTCGCCCCAGCCAAGTGAAGCGCGAAAATAGCCATATCAACCGACATGCCCGGATGACCAACCGTACTGGACAACGGAGGATAGACTGTCCACCCCGTTCCGGCACCGCCCCCAACAAAAACAGAAGCGACCAGCAACATAAAGGCCGGCACAATCAACCAGAAAGAAATATTGTTCAAACGGGGAAAAGCCATATCAGGCGCCCCGATCATGAGAGGAACAAACCAGTTCCCAAAGCCACCGATCAGTCCGGGCATCACGACAAAGAACACCATAATCAAACCGTGCGCAGTAATCCAGACGTTCCAGACATGCTCAGCTCCTTCTGCTATATATTGCAGACCAGGTTCTTGCAGCTCCAGACGCATCATCACGGAAAACGCGCCACCGATCAATCCGGCGACGATCGAAAAGATAATATAGAGAGTCCCGATATCCTTATGGTTTGTAGAACAGAACCAACGGGCAAAAAAACCGGGCTTATGGTCGTGGGAATGATCTGACATATTTATTTCCTTATACTCTGATCAATGCTTATTCTAAATTTATAAAAAACGTTAAGACTAGTGAGCTTCTGCGGGAACAGGAAGATCAACAGCAACAGGATCGGAAGACGCAGGCTCTAAAACCTCGCTTTCTTTATCCTCGGAAGCGCGGAAACTTTCGGGAATCGTTCCTCCCTGAGCCACAATCCAGTCCTCAAATTCGTCTTGCTCAACAACTTTGATTTCAATCGGCATAAAACCATGCCCTTTTCCGCAAATCTCGGAACATTGACCATAGAACGTACCTGTTTTTGTTGCACGAGCCCAAGTCGAGTTCATACGCCCTGTCATTGCATCAATTTTGATCCCGAACGCAGGAACAGCAAACGCATGAATCACATCACTGGAACGAACTTCAAACACAATATTCTTGTTCACAGGAAGAACGACCGGAGCATCTGTAGACAGTAACCGCAATTGCCCTTTACTCGCGTCAATCTCGTTTTCTTTCAGCATATTGGCAGTAAAAGAAACATCGCCAAAGTCAGGATATTCATATTCCCAGTTCCATTGATGCCCCGTTACTCTGACAATCATATCAGGCTCAGGGTTACGAGCTTCAAAGAACAACAATTTAAAAGAAGGAACGGCAATAACAATCAGGATCACCACAGGAACAACAGTCCAAAGAACTTCCAACATCACATTATGTGTCGTGGTAGACGGGACAGGATTGGCCTTGGCATTAAAGCGAACCATAACATAGAGCATCAGCGCGGTTACAAAGATGACAATCCCTGTAATGATATAAAGCAGCATATCATGGAACGCTGTAATATGTTCCATAGCAGGCGTTGCGGGATCTTGAAGACCAATCGGCCAAGACGCCATCTGTGAAAGATCAGGTTCTGCCCATGCAGAAACACCGGTCACCAGCGCAGCAAAAAAAGTAAAAAGACCAAGAAAAGATATCAATCGATGCATCATAATGAATCTACGGGTTAGAATTGCAATCAAGCTTGGACACTATGCCGCACTTTAGTCAAAAAATACAGAGCCAAAAAATGCTTTTGAATACGCAACGCGACACAACGGACAGATTTAATAGATTATTTTCAAAATATGGAAAGGTCATATTGCTTAAACAAGATGACTAAGCCCAAAAAGCGCCGCAGTTTCTGCACGAAGAATTCTCTCCCCCAAAGAAACAGCTCTCACGAAAGAAGAATTTTGCAGCAATAAAACTTCGCTATCCTCAAACCCCCCTTCGGGGCCAATCAGAAAATAGACATCTGTAACAGCCCCCTCCCCAACCACAACATCTTTTAAAGAGGCACAATCATGCCTTTCAAGTGCAGCATAAAAAACAGAATCCTGTTGCCCGCCAACTTGTCCCGCCATGAATTTTTCTAGAGATACCAAGTCATGCAATTGTGCAAGGTTAAGGCGCTCTGACTGTTCACTCGCCTCGATAATCTGTGCGCGCAAACGATCCGCCTTGATATCCCGCACAACACTTCGTCGCATCAAAAGCGGATGCAAATCAGATACCCCCAATTCAACGGATTTCTCGATCAAGAAATCCATACGGTCTTTTTTCAAGGGAGAAAAACAAAGATGAATTCTGCGATCAATAGTAGGAACCGCTCTTAACAATTCCAAAGGATGAAAAACCACCCCTTTTTTGCCGATAGTCTCGAGTCTGCCGACCCACTCCCCATCTTTAACATGAAAAACACGCACCAAAGCTTGATCCTGTAGACGCAAAACATGGCGCAAATAATGAGAATGATGCTCCGACATGGCAAAAGGAGCCCCATTCAAAGGCTCCTCTACATATAATCGCGGCGTTTGATGATAAGAAGAGGGTACAATTTGCGTCATTCCCATCTTATAACACACCAAATTTACTTATTCTAAGCCCAATTTCATCTGACCATCCCTAGAAACATTTGCATTTTTGTGCCATTCTAAAAACGCCTCAATATTGCCGGAACTCTCTACCAATTGCTTCAAAACTTCAGGATCTTCCGCAAATCGAGACAAAACGGGATGCTCCGCAACAGCCTCTCCTGTCATTAAAGCTTCCCCGAGAATTTCGGCTCGTCTGGCAACAGAAAGATAATCAAACATCCCATAAATTAATGCATCAGCGGCATCATCGCTCCTATAATCAAAATGAAGAGCTAAATCATAATATTCATCGAACAAGCTTTCAGGGACGTCTGCACCAGATGCCTTTTGCCGAATCGCCTCATCAATCTTCTGAGCCAAAAGGGACATAATTTTATCAGCATAAGAACCTGTTCATGATCTTTTGA
>JAGRKB010000015.1 GCA_020442425.1 Alphaproteobacteria bacterium
CAATATTAGGTGTCAGCCCCAAAAAGAAACATCTGCCAAAGCACTCTGAAAAATACTCATTATAAAATCCTCTATCCTAAACTGCATAAATATCGAGACACCCAATCCGGATAACCGGTTTCATCCGCTCTCTGACGACGAATATCTTTGATCGGCAAAACTTCCTTCATCTCCGAAGGAAAACCACACCCTTGGAAACGAAGTCGACAGTCCAAAGCTTTTTCAAGTCTCTCTTCAAGTGAGGCGATAGCAACATATAGTGAAAAATCAACAACAGCCTCCCCTCCGCTTACTCTAAAAAAATCAACTTTGACAAAGCCTATAGCTTTTTTTCGTGCAGCTTGGACAAACCCCTTTACACGATTGCCCCGAACCACATCCCTCAATTCTTGATCCGTTAAACTTATATATTCCATAACCATATCCTTAGTTTAGAGGACTGGAGGACTGGAGGATTGCACGTTTACATATTAAAAACAATGCTTTTTTTAACTTGATCTTTAACAAATCAGGTTCACAATGGTCACATGGTTGATTTCTCTACCATCTCTCCGCATCTGAATGTCAAAATCTCGCCGAAAGCCAAAAGACTGGCCCTGAGATTAGATGCACATGCAGGATGCATTAATTTGGTGATCCCCAAACGGGCGAGCATCAAGAGCGCCTATGCTTTTGCTGAATCCAACCAAAGTTGGATCGAAGACAAGATCAGCAACCTGCCGCGCCCTATCCCGTTTTCACATGGACAAGTCATCCCGCTCATGGGCAAAGACAGAACTATTAAAATCATTCATTCTGATAAAAAATACACTGAAATCAATGTTCTGGATGATGTAATTGAAGTCAAAACACAACTTGAAAATCCATCAGCTCGCATTCAGCGCGCCCTGCGTCTCTACGCCGAAAAAGAACTCAAAACTCTGGCAGACGCCAAAGCCGCTAGTATCAATCGCAAACTCACCCATTTCTGTGTGCGCGATATGAAGTCCCGCTGGGGAAGCTGCTCAAAAGATGGTCGCATGACCCTATCATGGAGGCTGGCTTTTGCCCCTCCTCACGCCTTCGATTATGTAATCGCCCACGAATCGGCTCACCTGATTCACGATAACCACGGCAAAGACTTCTGGAAGTTATGCGCAGAATTATCCACAGACTATACCACAGGGAAAGAATGGATGCGCCTTAACGGTATCCACCTTGGTCGATATGGGAAATACCCATCTCCAGCTCAAGAAACTCCTGAAGAATAACCTGCGCAGCCATTTTATCAACAATCTGGCCTCTTTTGGCGCGGGAATAATCCACTTCCTCGATCATGAATTTCTCGGCCTTGTGCGTTGAAAACCGCTCATCAAAGAAAACTACAGGAACATCGGGAATATGCTTGAGCAACTCCAGCATAACATCCCTCACCCCTTGGCATCTTGGTCCTTCCGTTCCATCCACATTCAAGGGCCAACCGACCACTAGCCCTTCACAGCTATACTGATCCATATAATCCTTGAGCTGAGCGGCATCTATAGCCATTTTCTTGCGGTTTATAACCTTTAACGGACTAACAGTCCCTGTCAAAATAGCTCCGAACGCAACCCCGATGGTTTTGGTTCCGATATCGAGAGCCAGAAGACGAGACGTTCCGTTCAGTTTTTGCTTAAATTCTTCAATGGAAACTATTGCCATTCTTGTTGCAGCGCGCCTATTTGAATGTTAAATCTTTGATATACACTATTATAGAAGAGAGAAACGATGTCCATTGATAAATCAACCGTATCAAAAATCGCAAACTTGGCCAGAATAAAGGTCACAGAACAAGACCTCGATTACTACGCCCCTCAACTCCAGAATATTCTCTCCTGGGCCGAACAACTGCAAGAAGTTGATACCAGCGGCGTAGAACCGCTTGCAAACGTATCAGAAATTGCACTCTCCCTTCGTAAAGATGAAGTGACGGATGGCAATATCCAACAAGATATTCTGGCGAATGCTCCGGAAACAGTCGAAGGCTTCTTCGTTGTGACCAAGATCGTTGAATAACATAGACAATTGTTATTCCCCAAAGCCCCATCCAAGAATTTAAAAGAGAACGAGACGATGACCAGTAAACTTCTATCCATGACTGTAACAGAAACTCTAACAGGCCTAAAAAACAAAGAGTTCAGTGCAACCGAACTTACAAAAGCGCACATCGAACAAATGGAGGCCTGCCGCAGCCTGAATGCCATGATTACCGAAACACCGGAACAAGCACTGGCAGAAGCTGCTCAATCAGATGAGCGCATTGCAAAAGGTGAAATGCGCGAATTAGAAGCCATTCCGATGGCGATGAAAGATTTGTTC
Source organism: Alphaproteobacteria bacterium (assembly GCA_020442425.1). Taxonomy (GTDB): domain Bacteria; phylum Pseudomonadota; class Alphaproteobacteria; order Micavibrionales; family Micavibrionaceae; genus UBA1573. Next base: position 2,338 of record JAGRKB010000015.1, read on the forward strand.
TGCACCAAAGGCGTGCGCACAACTGCCGCGAGCCATATTCTTGAGAACTTTATCCCAACCTATGAGTCAACCGTCTCTCAAAAATTGAAAGACGCAGGAACAATCACCATCGGCAAAACCAACCTCGATGAATTTGCAATGGGTGGAGCAAACATCACCAGCTATTTCGGCCCTGTCGAAAACCCATGGAAGAGCAAAACAGCCCCTGAGAAAAAACTTGTTCCCGGCGGATCATCAGGCGGATCAGCCGCAGCCGTTGCCGCAGGCATGTCCATGCTCGCAACAGGAACAGACACAGGCGGGTCAACCCGCCAACCTGCAAGCTTTTGTGGTATTGTTGGCGTTAAACCAACCTATGGTCGCTGCTCTCGCTGGGGAATTATAGCGTTTGCATCGTCTCTTGACCAAGCAGGCGCCTTTGCGCGTAACGTCGAAGATAGCGCCCTCATGCTCAAAGTCATGGCAGGCCATGATGCAAAAGACTCAACCTCAGCCCGTCATGAAGTCCCCGATTTTGCGGCTCTCATGAAACAAGACATCAAAGGCCTCAAAATCGGTATCCCGAAAGAATACCGCGTAGATGGCATGCCGCAAGACGTGCTCGATATTTGGAACAAAGGCGCTGAAATGCTCAAATCCGCTGGGGCAGAAATCGTCGAAATTTCCCTACCGCACACGAAATATGCCGTTCCGACCTATTATATTGTCGCTCCTGCGGAGGCTTCTTCCAACCTCGCCCGTTATGATGGTGTACGCTATGGTTTACGTGAGGAAGGAAAAGACTTGCAGGAAATGTATGAAAACACACGCGCCGCAGGTTTCGGCGCCGAAGTCAAACGCCGCATCATGATCGGAACATATTGCTTGTCCGCAGGATACTACGATGCTTACTACACCAAGGCCCAACGCATTCGCCGCCTGATCTCTAACGACTTTGCCGCTGCATTTGAAAAATGTGACGCGATTTTGACGCCGACAGCACCATCATCTGCATTTGCTATCGGTGAAAATTCCGACGACCCTATCAAAATGTACTTAGGTGACGTGTTCACTATTCCGGCATCTTTGGCTGGCCTTCCTGGAATTTCCGTCCCTGCAGGTTTGGATGATCAAGGCCTGCCTTTGGGGCTACAAATCATTGGGCGCGCATGGGATGAAGTCACCATGTTCCGCACAGCCTTTGCTCTGGAACAAGCCGTTGCTTTCTCGGCTCAACCGGAACTAATTAAAGTGGCCTAATGAAAAGACAGGAACGTAACGTCATGATAAAATTTCTAACTGTTACTCTCTGCATTCTTCTAACCACTCTCATGATTTCGACAGCATGGGCGCAAAGCAGCACATCTGGACGCAGCGGCCCTCTCTACGATATGAATGCCGCAAAAAACATTGCCTCCAATATCATGCCGGTTTTGCCTGACGAAACATTTACCGCAGCGCCGGGAAACACAATTCCAACAGAAACCATGGAAAAAATCTATGACACCTGTACATCCAAAATGCCGAGGCATTTTACTCCGGAATCTTTGAGATACTACTGCGCCTGTTCCGCAGCAGCAACGTCAGCGAACATATCAATGTCTGAACTCATTGAGATGCAAGATAGAAGAAACTGGAAACTTGGAAACAAAACTTTCGAAAAATATGTTCATGAAGTCATGGCACAATGTATAGACGTCCCCGTTGACGACAAAGAATACATGGCATGCGTGACCAACAGATCAACTGACTGGCGCGTTGAACGCGTTCCACTTTATTGCAAATGCGTCAGCAAAGGCATGAAAAACTATGCTTCGAAATTCGGCGAAATTGACATGATGATGGAATGGGGTAATACATCCAAATGGTACCTATCTCCGCTTGAAGCACTCTATTACAACAACAACTATGTCTCGAAAAAGAACGAATACGCAAAAAACTGCATCGGGCATTATAGAAGCAAAGACCCTCTGGGACGATACTAATACGGGGACATCATGAAACACATAAAAACAAATATCAAAGGTACCCTACTCGGTATAATAGCCCTACTCATTATGGGGATTTTAGGGACACCATTTGCAAAAGCAGAAACCGCCATTTCTTCTGAAATAGCAAATAACTTTTACCAACAATGCCAGATCAATTCCCGCAAAGAAGGAACAATGTCCGAAAGCTCAATTATGGCCTATTGCGAATGCACATCTAAAACGATGAAGCAGAATATGTCGGTTGAGGATTTGGTTGCAATGAAAGGCGAAGACCAAGCCGCTCGCAACGCGATTAATAAAGTCATCACAGATGTAAACGGCCCATGCATGGCTGTTCCTCTGCACGACAAAGTTTACAACAAATGTATGATGGATGTATCAAACAAAAAAGTCTGCGAATGCCTTTCAACCGGTATCGCCCTTGAAATATCCGACAAAACGCAAACCATGATGAAAGAACTGCTTCAGAAAAATCCAAATATGTTTGATCCGATGGGGGAGCTGATGGAAATGCCTGAATATAAACAGGCAGAAAAAACCATCACCATGGGATGCATCACAACCAACTTCTAATTTTTGTAAAGACAAGACCGAAGGAAAAAAGAATGTCAGCAATAATCAAAGGCGAAACAGGCGACTGGGAAATTGTAATTGGTATGGAAGTCCATGCCCAGATCACAGCCAATTCGAAGTTGTTTTCAGGCGCCGCAACAGATTTCGGATCAGCTCCGAACTCTCAAGTCTCCCTCGTGGACGCCGCTATGCCGGGAATGCTCCCTGTGCTCAACGAATATTGCGTTGAACAAGCAGTCCGCACAGGTTTGGGCCTGAACGCTCAAATCAACTTGCACTCCGTATTCGAGCGTAAAAACTATTTCTACCCCGACCTGCCGCAGGGCTATCAAATTTCACAATTCCTGCACCCGATTGTTGGTAAAGGCGTCATTGAAATTGATCTGCCGAACGGTGAGACCAAAGAAATCGGTATCACCCGCCTCCACTTGGAACAAGACGCCGGAAAATCCATTCACGACCAACACCCATCCAAAAGCTTTGTGGACCTCAACCGCTCAGGATGCGCTTTGATGGAAATCGTCTCCGAACCTGATCTGCGTGGCCCGGAAGAAGCTTCTGCCTACCTGACAAAACTGCGCATGATTTTGCGCTACTTGGAAACTTGTGACGGCAACTTGGAAGAAGGTTCCATGCGCGCAGACGTAAACGTCTCTGTTCGCAAACCGGGTGGAGAACTCGGCACGCGCTGCGAGATTAAAAACGTCAACTCGATCAAAGCCGTACAAATGGCGATTGAATATGAATCAACCCGCCAAGTCGAAATCATCGAAAACGGCGGTTCAATCAAACAAGAAACCCGCCTCTGGGACCCGACCAAGGGCGAAACACGCTCTATGCGCTCTAAAGAAGAAGCACACGACTACCGCTACTTCCCCGACCCTGATCTGCTACCTCTAATCGTAGAACAAAGCTTTGTTGATGAGCTGAAAAAGACATTGCCTGAGTTGCCCGACCAAAAGAAACACCGCTTTATGCAGACCTATGGCCTTGGGGTATATGATGCTTCCGTCCTTATCATGGAACGCTCCCGCGCAAACTTCTATGAAGAAGCCGCAGCAGGCCACGATGCAAAGATCGTCGCAAACTGGGTCATCAACGAACTCTTGGGCGCACTCAACAAAGACGGAAAAACTTTGGAAGAAAGCCAAGTCACCGCTAAACAATTGGGTGCACTCGTCGGACTGATTTCCGATCAAACCATTTCCGGTAAAATCGCCAAAGATGTCTTTGCCGAAATGATAGATTCAGGCAAAGACCCTGCCGCCATCGTTGAAGAAAAAGGTCTGAAACAGGTAACGGACACAGGCGCGATTGAAAAAATCGTCGATGAAGTCATTGCCGAAAACCCTGACAACGTCGCAGCCTACAAAGGCGGCAAAGACAAACTCTTCGGCTTCTTCGTAGGACAAGTCATGAAGAAATCAGGGGGCAAAGCCAACCCCGATATGGTCAACGATCTCTTGAAAAAGAAATTGAACTAATGTCCAAACGCTACGAATATAAAACCATCATCTATAAAGAAGGCCTGATCGGCTCTCTTCTCTTGGGTGAGTCCAAAGTTAATCCGGACAATCTGACCGAAATGCTCAATAAATATGGCCAACAAGGTTGGCGCGTGCGCACGATGGAACGCGAAAATCGCCGCTCCCTCCTCTTCTTCAGCCGCGAAGCCTTTCTGATCGTTCTGGAACGTGAAATCGGCTAGTTCTCTATGATCGAAAAACAGAATGGCATATCAATCCTACGCGGAGATAAAATTCGCGGAGGATTAAAAAAACTAGCACTTCTTGAGTATCTGCCCCAACTCAACCACACGAACTTTGCCTACGCAGGCACCGTTTTCGGTTCAGGCGGCTGGGCTTTAGCAACGGCCTGCGAAGAATTAGGGCTGCGCTGCTCCCTCTTTATTGCCAAATCAAAACACACGTCACAATGGATCAATGACCTAAATCCGAACACCTGCGATCTCATCTGGGTTGACCCAAAACCCGTAGAACAAATCAAATCAGAAATCGAAACCACTCGTCCCGATCTTTATATGATGCCGCTCGGCTTTGATAATCCTGATTTTATAAAATCTATGGCAAAGACTTTAAAAGACATCATCCCTACACCCCCTCCGCAAATCTGGCTCTCGGCATTAAGCGGTGCTTTGGCACGCGCCGCTTGCCTAGCCTTCCCCGAAACAGAAATCATAGCGGTATCTCCCGTAAAACATGTAGGAGATTGCGGACACGCAAGAATTATCTTTGCCCCCGAAAAATTCCATCACCCTGCGCAAACACCGCCGCCCTATCCCGCCTGCCCGTATAGCTGCGCAAAAATCTGGCAATTCGTCGATTTACAAGCCAACAACAAAGCCTATATTATCAATGTCGGATATATCTAACAGGAGGAAAGCCTCATGCCCAACACAGCCAAACTCCACCGCGTATTAAAAGCCCCTCCTGAACGCGTGTACCGCGCCTTCACCGAAGCAGAAGCCTTGTGTAGCTGGATGCCGCCCTTTGGCTGGATCGGCAAAGTCTATTCCATGGATGTCAAAGTCGGAGGGACATTCAAAATGTCTTTCACAAATTTCTCGAACGGCATGGAGCATAATTTCGGCGGAGAATATTTGGAAATCATCCCGAATGAGAAACTGCACTACACGGATGAATTCGAAGACCCGAATATCCCCGGAACCATTACAGTCACTGTAACTTTCAAGAAAGTCAGCGTCGGAACAGAGCTAACAATCATTCAAGAAGGCTTGCCCGACATAATCCCGCTCGAGGCCTGCTATCTGGGTTGGCAAGAATCCCTAACCAAACTAGCTAACTTGGTAGAACCTGAAATACCCAATAACTGCTAATAAAAAGCCCCCATAACGGGGGCAATTTATAATGGCGGAACGGGAGGACTTCGCAATATCGAAATATCTTATTGATATTTATAGATATTTGTAATTTCGAAGTTCATTCTACCCCCAAATCTACCCCCTGACCGAAAAATCAGGGGCTTTTTTGTTCATTTTTATTCGCCGTTGCACTTTATCATTCTTCGCTTTAAAAACAAAGGATGTCTGTTCTTCTTTTTGGGCGGGCTGGGGCTTTCATCCCCATACAGGCGGCAATGACACTGCCGGAAATGTGTCGCTACTCAGCTTTGACTGGGTGGCGATGTCATGTCCAACGCGCAAGCCAAAAGCATCGCGCCGTTCCTGTAACGGATGAAACACCCAGTCACCAGAGCAGGACAGCTTTGGTGGCTTTTACTTTGGAGGTTATATTCAATGAAACGAATTATCTTAATGGCATCCACCTTGATGCTTTCTGCGTGTGGAACATCCGGCGTGACAAATGCCGAATTACTAAATCAAGAAATCCCTAAAAATTATTCTAGAATTATCGTAACGCGAGACAATAGTTTGCGCTATATGGCAGGTGGAGCGGATGTCTCCTTGAACGGGGAAAAAATAGCAAGTCTCGCAACCAAAGCCAGTGTAATAAAGGACACACCGTCTGGAAAAAATACCCTTATGGTGCGCGCTCCAGCTGATTTTGGTGATTACAGTATTTCATTCGAAACAAAACCCCATAAAACTTATCGCTTTGTTGTTTCACCAAATGAAAACAAATCATTGTTACCGGGAATGCTCTTTGGAGCAATTGGTGAGACAGTGCAATCAATCAATGCACACACAAGCAATAATTCTGGATATTTCCAAATCGAACCTGAAACTAATAAAGATCAGACAGAAACACCATAACAAAAGGGACATAAATCATGAAATCACTAAAATTGGCTACTTTTCTAATTGCCCTATCATGCCCTGCATTTGCCGAAGACACTTACGTCAATGGATATGTCAGGCAAGACGGGACATATGTGCAACCGCATTTCCGCTCACAGTCCGATAATTATTTGGACAATAATTTTTCTACCAGAGGAAATATCAATCCGTACACTGGCGATCACGGGACTGAAAACACTCCAAGTCTAGGTTATCCAAAAGGCGGCGGCGAAAATAATTTCAACTACCAACAGTCCCCACCACACAATGGAAATTACAGATCATACGGCTCTTCTTACCAGAAGCCACCAAGCGGGATGTAAGTCTGTCAAATTTCAATGTAAACTTAATTGTAGAGATAAAAATGATTGGAAATATTCTTCATAATTTCTTAGGGCACAAGAAAATTAAAACTTCTCTTGATGACCAGACAAAAAATATGCTTTTGGCTGCAGCAGGTAGCTATGGTGGAGAGATATGTGATTATCTTTTACAATACACAAGTACCAAGGAAGAGAAGTTTATGGTGTCCATTAAAACAGGTGCCTTTGGGATTGCAATTGTGGCATATTTTTACACAACAGAATATTGCCACAATTTAGCTCCGCTTGTTTTAGCGAATGAACTTTTTGATACATACAAGAACTTTTACACTGATGTGAACCAAGTTAATAAACAGGCAAGAGACGCTTTAAATAATTTCATGGATCAAGATGGTAAAACTTTGCTTCCAACCACTATCGGCGCAATCTTATGTAATGAAGCAGATCCAGATAAAACACATTGGACTTTAAGTCGCGTGCTCTATCAATCAATTCGTGAGGGTTGCATGATAAATGAGATTTCAAACTTCAAATTAGAAAAAGAACAAATCAATGGAATTCAAGAAAAAATTAGAACGTCATATGATCCGCTTCGCGCAAGTATTGGATATTTCATAGAACAATCTAAATCATAAATCTCCATGGAGGTAAGTATGTTTTTGCCGTTAATCCTTATTCAAATGTTTTTGATAAGAACAGGATGGTGGGTTTATTATAACTATACTACTCAACCCAAATATAACCACCCCATGATTTTTTGGAATCCTTTAATGAGGTTGGCTTTGGTGGTTGGCCCCACCGCTTGCGCCATATTACTGGTTGTATTTGCATTTCATCAAAACATTCATCCTTGGTGGTTTCTGTTATTTAGTATCGGATGGTGGATATATGGAAGTAAACTGCATAAACCAAAAGACGACCTATTCCTCATGCCAACTCTGACCGAGGATGGTATAAGAATGGAAAATTTTTCAAAAGAAGAAATTCTTGATGATATTCGAGCGTGGAATAATGAATCATCACAAAACAAGAACAATGATACCGAAGACTGATACTATATCGCATTTCAAAAGAGTGAGGTTGTTAAACACAAGAAAAAAATGCAAGCATTTAACAAAACAAGATTTCAACAGGCATATCAGATTGCGATGGCAGAGCAAGCCCCACAAATGTACCGTGAACTGATAAAGACCAAGGCATTAAAACAACATTTGCAGGAAACAGCAGAAGAAGCTCAGCAAATGTACGATTATACGGTAAAGCATCTAAAATCCACGCAAGGAATGTCCCATACCGAGGCTGGGCTTGTTGCAGCGGAAATCGTGTTTGCGGATATGATCCAATTCCCGCAGTAAAATAAAGAAACTTTGGAGGCTTCGCTCATGTCTATCCCTCATGTTTACCTCAAATGCGATTTGTGCGAGGAAGAATGGTCACAGGGTGCTCTGGTCGGACGCTGTTCCTACGAATTGCCGGATGGACGATTAGCCGATCTAGATAGAATGCTCTCATGGTGCAATTCTTGTCAGACATATGTTCCTGTTGAAAAATTCCAGACCAGAGAGAAACTTGATAGAAAATTGGCTTCTGCCCTAAAAAATTTCAAGGAGGCACAGATACCAGTAGAAAGTCGTATTTTGGGCCTATTCAAAACAATGAAAAATCCTGATCCCGATCGTCTGAAATATAGCCAAAGAAATTTTGAAGAGGCACAAGCCACAAGAGATTGGATAGACCTAAGGAAATCCCCGCCACGCTGCCTGTGCTGTGGCTCGCAGGATATTTCTCCTAAGTCCGCCTTTAAATCCCCTGAATATCATCATAACTGCGGCGGAATGGTTACCAGTAGAGAGAATGAAAACCTTCGAATTGCTTATGTTCTACAACACAAAATATATGATACCGAAGGAAATTTTTTGAGAATAGAAAAGAAAGATTCCTAAAATTACAGATCATCCTGATTTTGACGCAATCAAACTTCATTAGGCTTACGCGCGCGTAGGGTGGTCAAAAAAACGTTTCTATAGTACGTTTTTTGTAAGGTGTTTTAGCTCGTTTTGTACTGGCAGAGAAAAATACTCCCACCTGACCATCTTTGATTTCAAAACGTATCCCTAGAGTCTCCAGAGCTTTTTGAATCCTATCCGCAGCGAATGTATGAAGTGGAAGAGTTGTAAATCTTTCTACTCGCAGAACACTATTTTTATGGATATTTGCCAGTTTTGCCATTTCTTCCACCGTAAGGCCAAGAATAACTCTTCCAGACTTCAATTGTCGTGCATCTGTCACTTTTCTCATTATTACAATACCTTTCTTAAAAGCAGTCATAAAGTGGCGTGAGTGGCGTGATATTTCTCATGCGTAAGGCTCGGAAAGAAAAAAACGTCATTTCTTTTTTTTATGCCCATAATCCTATGGGGTTTCTTGTGCCACTCGCGCCACTCATGCCATTAACGCTCTGTTTTCCATCCGATGCGAATTCCATGTACCATGCGTTTTCCGCCCGTCCCTTTTCCGAGGCTACAACCAAGGCGAACAAGTCGGGTGGTAAAATTCTTCCGTCCCAGCTTGCGCGTGATACCTGACTCTTCTGCCCAGTCCTCATATTCCTTGTAAATGGCTTGAGATGACACCTCTTGCAATGCTTCCATAGTGCATTTGTCTTGTACAAATTGCGCCACTTGGTCGGCTTCCAATCGCCATTCTTGCTTGGCATCCATACAGCTTTGTGGTTCGGTAAAGTTACCTGTACGGATAACATTGCCAAAAGCGGCAAGGGATAGGTTCAAAATGCCGGATAGTTCCTCAGTCAATTTGTCTTTTAACTGCGGGTCTGCATCTACCCCAGCGACAAACTTTCGATTGAATGGAACAACTAATGCCCGCCTGAATAAGGCATCGGAAAAGTCTCGTGTGTGTGGCATATGATTTGTTCCAAACCAACACGTTGCAAAAGGCGAGAAGTCGAAAGGGTTTTGGCTCTTATGTTCGGCGGTAGTCAGTTCACCCGAAACAATCGCTTTCAATTCCGCATCGGCTATTTCTGCACCTTCGGCAATCTCTGTAACCAGATTTGCCAGTTTCATGTGTAAGTGCGCCCGTTGAAATTTATTGCCAAACTGTGAGGGTTGAACCGCGCAAACATTCTGTGTTCCCAGCAATGCTTTGATAACTTCCAGAACAACGCTTTTCCCGTTTGCCCCTGAACCAACCAAAAGGGCAAAACGCTCGTTTCTGGCGTGGCTCATAAGGCTGTAGCCCATCATTTCCAGTAAGGCTTGTGCCTTTTGCTCTTTGTCACTATCTGGCTGAAAGACTTCACTCAAGAATTGACGGAAGCGGGGGCAATCTGCCTGCGGGTCATATGTGACAGGGATTTGTGTTGTCCGGTAATGGTTGCGGCAATGGGGGGATAAAACCCATTCCGAACCATTCCAGCTTAATTCCCCATTTTTAACATTCACGGCGGAGGTGTCTTTGTTCCATTCATGCTCTTTGGCATATATTTCGGTTTTCAGAACGTCCACTACGGAATCCACAAGCCCTTTAGTTATTTCATTATGGCTTTCTGCCAAAATGTTTTGAACATCCTGCTTGATAGCTCTGTCTGGTAGCGATTTCCAAACCCCCTGATTATCCCATTTCCAAACATGAGTGTCTGTCGATAGGATATTTTCCGAACCAATTGCATCCACAACATCTCTGGCAAAGTCGAGATGGTCGGGGTCTGCACCTGACTCTTCTGTTCCTTGGGTATAAGCTTTTAGAGCTTTATCCAGATGTGTAATCCCGACTCCTGCTCTTTTAAGCTGTCCCCTTAGGCTCATAAAGGCTGATAAATTCTCCTGTTTTAATGAGTGCAAAGCAGATAGAGCATCTGGCTTATAGGCTTCACCAATATCTTGTTTGCAACGCTCAATCAGGTTTTCCAATGGGTCAATAACAGGAATTGCATTATCCAGAAGGCTGATAATCTGCCCCTCTGTCCATCCTTCGGGCAGTGTGTCTGCCAAGTCCCATTTAGGCGGGAAGCCCTCCGGTATCTGTACAATCGAAACAGATTTGCATCCGGCCTTTTTAACGGCTCTGGCAACGCTTTGGGCGTAGTTTTGTCCTTCGGCGTCATTATCAGGCCATATAGTGATTGTTCGGCCTTGTAGGGGTTTCCAATCGGCATGATGTGAATTGCTTGCACCGTTGGGGCTTGTGACGGCTACATAGTCAGGAAAAAGTGCTGTAGCGGCATCGGTAGCCTTTTCACCTTCGCAAATAATCACATTTGCATTCGGTTTCTGTGCCAGTCTATCCAATCCATACAATGGGCGGGGCCTATCAAGTCCAGCCCAAGCCCAGCGCTTTCCATTCCCAAATTGGCGATAGCTATAGGGGCGGTCTTCTTTCTTGGTTGTACCGTCATTATGCTGAATAATAAATCGGCAGTTCTTAAATAGTAGCCGTCCGTTCTTATCCCGATAATCCCAAATAATATCAGGGGTTCCGAATGTATCATGGAAAGGAACTATGGCTTCCATATCTACAGGAACAGGAACAATCGCTATGCCTTTGGCTTTTCCATTATCAGGTTTAAAAGGAGTAGATTTTTCTTGTTCTGTAAGAGGCGTAAACATCTTATCCATGGCTCACCCCCAACATACGCAGAATAGCTTTAGCGGCATCGGATTGGCTAAGGTCTGCTAGATAGGCGGCAAGCGATACAATATCCCCGCCACTGTCCCCTGTGGCAAAGTCTGCCCAGCGCCCTGTCATCAGATTAACTCTGAAAGAACCTGCCTTGTGGTCGTTCCGTTTGGGATTAAGAGCGGTAAACTCATGCCCATAAACCTTACCGTCTGGCAACCATCTGGAAAGAATGCTGGGCAGGTAACTCATAGCAAGAGCATTCACTTCATGGAAATTTACTTGCTGGGTGCTTAGTTCATTGATATAGTTATTTTGCAAATCTACTTTAGCCGTCTGGATGCGTCCGGCGGCTTTTCTTTTTATTGATCTGACCATAATTATTCTCCCTCGTTTTTGTATGACGGGAGGTTTTTTATGAATCTTTCAATCTCGCTTCGGCGCACGCGAAGTGATTTTCCTATTTTTACAGCCTGAATTTCACCTGCGTTTAAGAGCTGGTAGAACTTTGTGTTTCCTATTCCTCCAAGGGCAATACGAGCCTGATCTTTTGATAACAATTCATCTTGCATTCTTTATTCTCCGTTCGGTTAATGCGGAATGTCCGCGTTGAATACCGAGAGGGTGAATTAAAGAAGGTATGTTGTCTAAATTGATTATTTGCCCAAGAAATTTGCCTGGGCAGATTTTAGGATGACCGTCTGCGGCCTCGCTGCTTCCAAGCTTCAGGGGCTAATTCTGCCCGAACAGTTTTAATCTGCTCCTTAGTTGGTTTTTTACCTAAAGCCTTTTCCATGGCGTCCCAATCATCTTCCCAACTAGACCTCTTATTCTTCGATTCGCATTCTAAAACATACTTTTTGTATTCTGCCCGTAAAGCAGATTTTGATATAGGTTGTGCCTTTTTCATTTTTTTTATATTTAACCCCAAAGCAATCAATAATGCTTGTGGAGGCTCGTTTATAAAGCATTCTTGAAAAAGACTTACAATCTTTATTGGTTCAAAATAAAGATCGTCGGTGTCGTCGCTTGGAAGGGAAGTAATTTTTTTTGCCAAAATTTTTTCATTCATAAAATTAACAAGGGAATTTTTGTTATTCGTATAGGTTTCTTCTCCATGCTTTTGGTCATAGAACATATCTTCCCACTCAAGATTACCTTTCTTCTTAAGTGTTTTTATATCCCACACAGTTTCGGAGTCTGTGAGAATTAGACCACTTTCATGTTTCCCCAAAATTTCATTAAATTCATAAAAAGTTCCGCCTTTTTGGGGATCAAACCCAAGGAATAGATTTGCGGCCTCGCTTAGTGTCCATACACTTCTGTAATTAACCCACCAACCATAGTTAATAGTCATTGTATTATCCAATTAATTGTTTTCCCGATTTATTCTAATCCCTCAAAGACACTGCCAGATTGTCAGGCTGGGTTAAGCCTTCATGTCCTAGCAGTGTATGTGTGACTTGGTTCAGATTATTTAAGCTGGGGTTTCCAGAGGGAGAGAGCATCCGCATAAGGCTTTCTTTAGGGATGTGGGTCTTTTTGGCAAGGGTTGGAAAACCGATTGTGGCATTGATATAGTCACGGATAAAAGCCTTGCCCGTTTGCATATCTTCATTGTTTCCAGCCACAATAAGCGCAATGCCTCGTGTGAGCATTCCGCGTCTGAATTTCTTGTCGCGCTGGGCGCGTTCAATAATTGTTTCTTTAAAATCACGGGTTAAAGGCATATCCATTTCCATCCATTAAAGTCCGTTAATGTCCATTATAATACTAACATATATGTTATTATGTTTTCCAGTCAAATATGGGCTATTTTCTGGATTTCTCGGCTTGATAGGCTTCCCAGAGGGCTTTTGCCTTCTCAATATCCTTGTCTTGCTTATGTTTTGTCCCGCCAATAAGCAGAATAACCAAGTCTTTTCCGTCCATCCCGTAATAAAGGCGAAGCGCTGGGGTTCCGAATATGCGCCGTTCCATAACCCCAGCGCCAACGGATTTATGGTCGCCAAGGTTGCCGCGTTCCATGCGGTAAAGGGCTTCTGTGACGCGCTGGGCGTGTGTGGCAGGGATGCGGGCAAACCAGTCCCCGAAATGGTTCTTTCCTTGTGCTGTTATGTACTGGACAATCCGCATCACTATTCCCCCAGCGCATCCAGATAATCCGCCCATTCCTGCATCATCTTTGTACGGTCTTCGATAAACTTGGTGCGGTCATAGGCTTTGTCGTTAGTGGTGCGCGGGGCATGGGCCAGTTGCCTGTCCACAATCTCATGCAAATAACCCAGACGTTCTTTAATTGTGGTCATGGCCAAGGCTCTAAAGCCGTGGCCCGTCATCCGGCCTTTGTACCCCAACCTTTCTAAGGCTTTCAGGATAGTGTTATTGCTCATGTGTTTGCGTGAGCCGAATTGAGAGGGAAGAATCCATTCGCTGCTTCCCCCCAGCGTCTTTAACTCTTCCAAAATCTTAATGGCCTGTTTTGCCAGTGGCACAATATGAGGGCGTTTCATTTTCATGCGTTTTGCCGGAATACTCCAAAGAGCTTTCTCCATATCAAACTCGCTCCATTTGGCCTCTATCAATTCACTGGTGCGAACAAAGGTCAGCATAAGAAGTTTGATTGCCAAGGTTGTTTCTCGGTACAGACGGGCTTCGTTTTTATTCAATGCTTCTAAAAAATCGGGAATGTCATCCGGTTCAATCGAGGCATAGTGACCTTTGGGGGCTGTTTTCAAGGCTCCGCGCAAATCGGCGGCTGGGTTCCTGTCGTTGCGTCCGGTCACGATTCCATAGCGGAATATCTGGCCACAGACTTGGACAGCACGTTTGGCCACGTCATGCGCCCCACGTTCTTCAATCTTGCGAACAACTGCCAGCAAGTCGGGAGCATTGATGCTGTTTATAGGCCGATACCCCAGCGCGGGGAATATATCAGCCTCCAGACGCTGCAAAACGGTTTTGGTATGGTTGTCCGACCATGTGGCTTTGTGGTTTTCGTGCCATTCACGAGCCACGGCCTCGAAGTTGTTGGCGGAGGAGAGAGTCTGTTCCTGTTTTTGTTGTTTCCGGTGGTCGCTGGGGTCTGTTCCGTTTGCCAGTAGCTTTTTCAGTTCTTCCCGCTTGATTCTGGCCTCGGCAAGGGTCGTTTGGGGGTATTTTCCAAGGGATAGGAGCTTTTCCTTACCCCCAAAGCGGTATTTGAGCCTCCATAGCTTACCCCCAGAAGGGGTGATTTCGAGATACATCCCTCCGCCATCGGCCAGTTTATATGGCTTTTCCTTGGGTTTGGCATTTATGCAGGCGGTGTTCGTTAGCTTCATTTGGGGGTAACTTGTTCTGTAAATCTTTACTCTACCCCCATATCTACCCTCATTTTGGGGGTATGTAGGGGAACGATGAAAAGCGTCTATGAATAATAGTATAAAGAAAAACCCCTGAAATGCAAGGGTTACGCGGTCATATTTGAACGGTGATGAATGTCAGTGAAGAGAAATATGGCGGAACGGGAGGGATTCGAACCCTCGATACGGAGTTTCCAACCGTATGACGGTTTAGCAAACCGTTGCCTTAAGCCACTCGGCCACCGTTCCAGACACTAACCATCAACATTACGTAAATGGCCCCGGCGCTAATCTCGGGAAAGCACTTTGTACGGGCATTTTATCCAAAAATCAATGAAGAAAAGCATAATTTTCGGGCAAATCCATCAAAACTGACGGAATTTACGCCCCATCAAACCTAATCGACACAGATCGCCCATGTGCAGGCAAACTCTCCATCCGCGCGAACTCTTCAGCCGCTTCATGAGTGGCCTCCAACATTTGCTTCGTAAAGTTCTGCACGCTAATTTTCTTCATGAAATGCGCCGTATTAAGCCCTGAAAATATCTGTGCAGCCCCTCCTGTCGGAAGAACGTGCGATGACCCCGACACAAAATCCCCAATCGGCTCAGGCGTCCACGCGCCCATCATAATAGCACCTGCAGACGTAATTTTGGGCTCTAAAATTTCTGGCTGCTCAGTCAAAATCTCGACATGTTCTGGGGCATAGGCATTACAAATCTCTATACATTCTTCCAAACTCTCTGCCTTAATGACAAATATCCCCTTCTCGATCACACGGTCCATAGCAGAACTCTCAGGCAATAAGGCTCGCTGATTGTTGACTTCCGCTTCAATCATATCAACAAGAGTCTGCGACGTCGTCACCAAAACGGCCTGCTCCATCCCTGATCCGTGCTCGGCCTGAGACAAAAGATCAGCCGCAACATACCGCACATCAGCCGTATCATCGGCAATCACCATGATCTCACTCGGGCCAGCCAACATATCAATGGCAACTTTACCAAACACTTGCTTTTTGGCTTCCGTCACATAGGCATTCCCCGGCCCTGCAATAAACTGAACAGGCTGAACAGTCTCAGTCCCATAGGCAGCCGCAGCCACACCATAGACACCACCACATTGCAAAATGCGTGTTGCCCCGACAATCTTTGCCGCATAAAGAATAGCGGGGTGCACACCATCAGCCTTAGGCGAGGTAATAATGGTAATGTCTCGAACGCCCGCGGCTCTAGCAAACGCGCACGTATGAATGGTTGTCGAAACCAACGGAAAGGACCCTGACGGCACATAACACGCCACACGATCAAACGGTACGTATTTTTGCGCGACATACCCTTGCGCGCCGCGTTCGCAATCCTTCGGCTTAGTCCGACACGCAAAATCATAAATCCGATCAAACGCAAATCGAATAGCGTCTTTTTCTTTTTGAGAAAGCGGTAATCCTTCCGCATCCACCTTATCCAAATCAATAACAAAGTCCGCAGGCTTTAACTCAATCCCGTCAAACTTTTTAGCATAGTGCACAAGCGCAGCATCCCCGCGCATCCGCACATCTTCAATGATAGAGGCCACCTGCCCCTTAATTTCAGGGTTAATCACCTGAACACGAGACAAATCAACAAACTCACGGACAAACTCTGTCCGACCTTCAGTTTTAAAAAACAACATTTTCAATTTCCTAATTTAATTTTTTTACTTCTTGTGTCTTGATTGCAAACAAGCACACACATCATCAAAAGCAACACCGCTTTTCTCTAACGCAACCATCAAATGGAAGATCAGATCAGCAGCCTCATTTGTGATCTGATGTCGATCTTCTTGCATAACGGCCAACGCAACTTCGACACCTTCTTCTCCAACCTTCTGGGCAATACGCGCTTTCCCATCCTGAAAGAGAGAGGTCGTATAACTCCCCTCAGGCATCTCCTTGGCCCGCGATGAAATAATCCCCGCCAACTCACCCAAAAAAGCCAAAGACGGCAACGTGTCTCCATGGAAACACGTCACATCCCCCGTATGACAGGTTGGACCTTGGGGACGCGCCAGAACCAGAATGCAATCCTGATCGCAATCAAGATACATTGCCTCAACATTCAAAAAATTTCCTGAACTCTCGCCTTTGGTCCATAGCCGTTCCTTGGTACGACTATAAAAAGTTACACGATTTTCTAGAACAGTTTTCTCTAAAGCCTCTTTATTCATCACGCCTTGCATTAAAACCTGACGCGTTACAGCGTCCTGAACAATCACAGGCACCAAACCGTCCACTTTTTCCCAATTAATAGTATCAATGTTCATTTCTAAATCCTGACATGTAGTCCGTTGTCTCTAAGATAGTTTTTCAGCGCGCCGATATGCAGATGCCCTGTATGGAACACAGACGCCGCCAAAGCTCCATCTACATGAGCCTCATGAAAGACATTCAGAAAATGTTCACGCTCCCCCGCTCCGCCCGAAGCAATAAGGGGAATATTCAAAATCTTACGCGCCGCCGCGAGTTGCTCAATATCATAGCCCTGACGCACACCGTCATTGGCCATACAGTTTAAGACCACTTCGCCAGCACCCATATTCTGAACCATTCTGAGCCACACCAATAAATCATGTGTCGTCTTAACGGTTTTGGTCTCATCCCCTGTGTATTGATAAACCACCCAGCGATCATCCTCCTTGCGAGAGTCAACACCCACCACAACACTCTGAACACCAAAGACTTGAGCAAGCTCCGTAATAAATTCAGGCCGCTCCAAAGCAGGAGAATTGATAGAGACTTTATCAGCCTCTTCATTCAAAACTATTTTTGCATCCTCCATTGTGCGGATACCACCGGCAACACAAAAAGGGACATCAAGAACCTTTGCTACACGCTTAACCCAAGCACGATCAACAACACGACCTTCTATGCTCGCTGTAATATCATAAAACACCAGTTCATCTACGCCCTCGTCTCGATAACGCTGCGCAAGCTCAATAATATCACCCATCACAGTATGATTTTTAAAGCGCACACCTTTAACAACCACACCATCACGAACATCCAGACAAGCCACTATCCGCTTTGTAAGCATACTATTGCCCTTTCAATAGCTCGGGAAGTGAGACTTTTCCTTCATACAAAGCCTTACCGATAACAACTCCGCCTATACCCATAGCTCTCAAAACATCTACGTCAGAAGTGCTAGACACCCCCCCTGACGCTTGCACAGACAAGTCCGGATATTTTGTTTTCAAATCACGATATAGATTGAGATTGCAGCCACCCATCATGCCGTCACGAGAAACATCAGTACATAAAATATGAGTAAGTCCAACATCCAGATACATATCCAGAACTGCAGACAGATAAAAACCGCTATCCTCTTGCCATCCTGAAATCACAACTTCAAATTCTGATCCATTTGGCTTCACATCAACCGCCAGACAAATCTTCTCGGCTCCAAAATCCTCAAAGCAACGACGCACACTATCAGGATCTTTGACAGCCAAAGAACCGATCACAACGCGGTCAACTCCACAATTCAACATCCGCTTCACATCATGATATGACCGAACCCCACCACCGGACTGTATTTTTAATCCGCTATCCTTACAAATCTTTTCAATCAAATCACTTTGCTTTTTGGCAGAATCTCTAGCTCCGTCCAAATCCACAACATGTGCCCAATTTGCACCTTCAGACTTGTATTTTTGAGCCATTTCAACCGGATCACCCGAATATTTGGTTACAGCATCAAACTGCCCTTTCTCCAATCGGACACAGCCGCCATCTATCAAATCAATCGCCGGATATACTTGCATTTCTTACTCCTTATAATTTTGAAAAATTCTCTAAAATACGGCTGCCCGCAGGCCCCGATCTCTCAGGGTGAAACTGACAGCCCATGAAATTGTCCTGCGCAACAATAGCAGAAAAATCATTGGAAAAATACGTACATGCTCCAAGAGTATAATCCCCAACCGGCGCAAAATAACTATGCACAAAGTAAAAATACTCTTCCGCGCGCATTTCCGACAATAAAGGATGTTGAGGATCGGCAAAAGCCACATTATTCCAGCCCATATGCGGAATGGTTTTCTCCTCTTCCGGATCAAACCTGCGGACTTTGGCAGGGATAATGCCTAACATATCGGCATTTCCCTCTTCGGAATGTTGAAATAACATCTGAACCCCCAAACAAATCCCGAAAACGGGACATGTTAAGGATTTAACACACTGATCCAACTCTTTCGCACGCATCTGTTCCATCGCATCACGCGCAGCACCGACACCGGGCAACATCACGCGAGCCGACTTTGCAATTTTATCAGGATCAGCCGTCCATTCGGCATTAACGCCAATCCGCTCCAACGCAAATAAAATCGATGAAATATTTGCGCCCCCACTCTCAACTATCGTAATCATGCCAACACTCCCTTGCTGCTTGGCAACTCTGAACCGCCACTTTGACGAATAGCCAACCCCAAAGCACGACCAAACGCCTTAAAACAAGCCTCAACCATGTGGTGCGTATTCTCACCCTTTACTGAGATATGAACATTCGACCCTAAATTTTCTGCCAAAGACCTAAAGACATGCGTGACCATATCAACAGGCAAATCCCCCACCTGCGCATCAGGAAAATCAGCTTCAAATTTCAAATAAGCACGCCCAGATAAATCAATCGCAGCCGACGCAAGGCTTTCATCCATCGGCACAGTAAATCCGTACCGCTCAATCCCGCGCTTATCACCCAAAGCCTCTTTCAAAGCCTGTCCCAAAGCAATCGCACAATCCTCTACTGTATGGTGTGCATCAATGTCCAAATCCCCCGCACACTCTAAGGTCAAGGAAAATCCACCGTGCCGCGCGATCTGCTCCAACATATGATCATAAAATCCGATGCCCGTTGAAATCTTTACCGGCGCAGAAGAATCGAGATTAACTCGCACATCAATTGCAGTTTCTTTTGTGTTTCTGACAATCTGCACCGTCCGTCCCATTTTTACCTGAGCCGCGCGCCCACATATCACATCAAACAACCGCGCCATATCCTCATCAGACCCAATCGCGATACGAACGCAATTCTCCAATCCCTTTTGCGCCGATTGGTCACGTAGTATCACAGCACCATCTAGGCATCTTTTAGCAAAGTCTTTCCCGTTTTTGACTTTAATAAGCAAGAAATTGGCTTCAGACGGATAGATAGACACAACATCATCCAATTTTAAAAACTCAGACACCAACCGATCTCGCCGTGCTACAGTCTCGGCAATTTTCTCGCGCAACCGCTTGATATTCGCTTCAGTCAGAATTTTACAAATCTCGTCTGCCACGACCTGCGCCACAGGGTAAGGCGCCAAAACTTTCTTCATGACATCAATAACGGCTGAATTACCGATAGCAACCCCCGCACGCAACCCCGCAGCAGCATAGGCCTTAGAGAGAGTCCGCAACACCACCAGATTTTCAAATTTTTCAATCAAAGGAACAACGCTTTGGCCTTTTGAAAACTCGATATATGTCTCATCAACAACCACCAAAGACCGCCCCGTTAACTCCACACACAGCTTTTCAATTTCAGAAACAGGAACCAAATTTCCCGTCGGATTATTCGGCGAACATACAAAAACAATCTTGGTATTACTCTGAACGGATTTTAGAACTCCGTCCGTATCAAACGAAAAATCAACTGCATTTAACGGTGTTTTTATTAGATCAACGCCTTGTAACGTCGCAGCTTGCTGATACATCGGAAATGTCGGCGGACAAATCACAACCGAGTCTTCTCGCGCCTCACAAAAGGCACGCATTAGCACATCAATGGCCTCATCCGCTCCGCGCGTCAGAATCAGATTCCGCTTTGATACATCATATAAACGGCAAAGTGCCTCAACGGCCCGCGCAGGCTGCTGCCCCGCATAACGCGACTGGTTCTTTGACCCGATATACGGCTCATACGAACATTCATTGGCATCAAGAAAAACATAGCCGTCTTCCGCACTATATAAAGACCGCGCAGAAGAATACGCCGCCATCTCAACAACAGAGCGCCGCACACGTGACAGAATGGATTGTGTCTCTTTCATTTAAGCCAACATTTTCTCAATCGGCACGACCAGCATATCACTCGCCCCACGCGCCCTTAATTCTTCCATCGTTTCCCAAAACACAGCTTCGTTACAAACAGCGTGCACCGCCACTTTATCAGGACGCCCCTGCAATTCCAGAACAGTCGGTGCATCCGACCCCGGAATAACCGAACAAATATCCTCCAAAGACGCAAGCGGCGCATGGAACATGATATACTTGCTGCTCTGCGCTTCCAAGACCCCCTGAATACGCAAGGTCAATCGATCCAAAATTTGAGCCTGTGTTGCATTTAATACCCGCCCTTTAATCAAGACGGACTGACTTTTATAAATAACTTCACGCTCCTGAAGCCCATTAACCGCCAATGTCGCGCCCGTTGACACCAAATCACAAATAGCATCCGCCATCCCGACACGCGGAGCAATCTCAACCGCACCCTGCATTTCAACAATTTCTGCCTCAACGGAATTCTTTTGCAAAAACTCGGACAACAAACCTGCATAGGACGTCGCGATCACTTTACCCTGCAAAGACTTCGGTCCATCATAGGCAAAATCATAAGGCGCTGCGATTGACAAACGGCACTTCCCGAAATTCAAAGGCAAAACCTCTTCCACGGATTTTAGCTTTTGATTACGAGAAGAAAGCTTCTCCTCCCCCAAAACATTCTGCCCCACAATTCCGATCTGACAGACATTCGATGCCACAAACGCAGGGATATCATCATCCCGCACAAAAAACAGATCAAGAGGAAAGTCTTGCGCCGTACAAAACAACTGATCCTTGCTTTTGGTAAAACGTATCCCACAGCGTTCCAATAAATCGCGAGAATCATCCGCCAATCGCCCCGATTTTTGAACCGCTAATTTTAATCTCACATCATCACTCATTTTTTAAAATCCATTCTATCCAATATTGTTCTGTATCCGCGCGACCCGTTATGCAGAAACCGCGCCACTCTGGTAACAGTTGCCAACGAAACCCCTGTCTTCTCCGACACAGCCCGATACGGTATTTCCCTACTCAACAATCGTGCCACCTGCCAACGATCAACCAAAGCCTCAATTTCGGCGGGCGTACAAATATCTTCAAAAAACGCACGGCATTCGCGCTTATCTTTCAAAGACATAATAGCCTCAAATAAATCATCTTCTAAAATTCTGCGCCCCTTCTCGGGGGAATGCATCAGATGCTTTTTCATGGTTTTCTACCCATTTGTATCGTGTTTTAATGTTCTATCATGTTAGCACATTATAACGCAAGAGACAAATGCAGCCCGCCCCAAAAAAAATCTCAAATCATTGATTTACCAGCTTATTGGAGAGAACCCATGCTGCTCTAAATAGACATTTGCCTGTCTAAAATGCCCACAGCCCAAAAATCCGCGATGCGCAGATAAAGGCGACGGATGGGGCGCGGTCAATACCAGATGCTTGTTACGGTCAATAAACGCACCTTTTTTCTGGGCATAAGACCCCCATAACATAAAGACAACATTCTCACGTTGCTCATTAATGGAACGGACAATTGCATCGGTAAACTCTTCCCACCCCTTATTCTGATGAGACCCCGCCAAAGAATCCTGAACAGTAAGCGTCGCATTCAGTAACAAGACACCCTGCGCAGCCCAGCGCGTGAGATCACCGGACTTCGGCATTTCGCCGCCATATTCTGCGATGATCTCTTTATAGATATTCATCAAACTCGGCGGAAAACGAACCCCGTCCCGAACAGAAAACGACAAACCATGCGCCTGCCCCGCGCCATGGTACGGGTCTTGCCCCAAAATAACGACGCGCACATCTTCAAAAGACGTAGTATTCATCGCATTGAATATTTCATCACCCTTGGGGTAAATCACCTTGCCCGCAGATTTCTCACGGCTCAGAAAATCTTTTAAAGACTTCATATAAGGCTTTTCAAATTCAGGACCAACATGATCCATCCAACTCGGAGCCAATTTCACAGAAGATGCTTGCATAACCTTGCTCTCATTCAATATATATAGTGGGCAACAGAATAATAACGCCCCCAACCCCCGAAGAAAAGCCCGAAGACACACAAATGCCTCATAAAATCACTATCATCGGCGCAGGCCCGGGCGGCCTTATGGCAGCAGAGCGCTTGGGGCAACTAGGTTACGAAGTCCACATTTACGACCATAAACCAACTCCAGCGCGTAAATTCCTGATCGCGGGTCTTGGCGGCCTCAATATTACCCACTCCGAACCGATAGAAAAATTCCTCTCCCGCTACGGCGAAGCAGAGGACTTTATCAAGCCATTCATCACCAATTTCTCGCCCGATGATTTACGTGCGTGGTGTTTAAGTTTAGGTGAAGAAACTTTTGTCGGCTCGTCAGGTCGTGTTTTTCCGAAAAGTTTCAAAGCCTCCCCGCTCCTCCGAACCTGGCTCAAGAGATTAAACGATTTGGGCATAACACTTCACACCAACCACCACTGGACGGGATGGGATAACGATCAGGCCCTCACTTTTAAAACCTTCCCCCTTGAGGGGGGAAGGTTGGATGGGACTAACACGATCATAAAACAAGCCGATGCAACAATTCTAGCTCTCGGCGGCGCGTCTTGGCCCCGATTAGGATCAGACGCCTCATGGACAAAAATTCTGGGCGACAAAAATATTGACCTCATCCCGTTCAGCCCCAGCAACTGCGGTTTTGCAGTCAATTGGTCAGAAGTTTATAAATCAAAATTCGCAGGCACACCTCTTAAATCAATTGAATTGACCCACAACGGAACTTCCGTCAGAGGCGAAGCTCTCATCACAGAAAAAGGAATTGAAGGCGGCGGAATTTACGCCCTCTCAAAATCCATTCGACAGTCTTTAGAAAAAGATGGAGAGGCAAAACTTTCGATAGATTTGAAACCCGACCTTATGGTACAAGAATTAAGCGACCGCTTATCCAAACCTCGCGGGCGAGACTCCCAAACAAATTTCATCCGAAAACATACAGGTCTTTCTCCGAATGCAATTAGCTTACTCTATGAGTTCAAAGACGATCAGCGCACGCTCGCCGAACAGATCAAAAGAGTCGATATTCCGCTTACTGCCCCCTTTGCGATTGAGCGCGCTATTTCATCAGCAGGCGGGATTAACCGCGATGAACTTGATCAAAGCCTAATGCTCAAAAAATTACCGTCCGTCTTTGCCATCGGCGAAATGATCGACTGGGAAGCCCCGACAGGGGGCTATCTCCTTCAAGCCACTTTCTCGATGGGAGCATCTGTGGCAAAAGGGGTGGACAAATATATTAAAGGCTCTAATATATAACCCGAATAAATTTTATATATTCGGGAGATTTTTACCATGATGTCGATTCTCTTTATTCTTGCAGGTTTTCTACTGTTGCTTGCAGGGGGAGAGGCTCTAGTTCGCGGATCAGTTGCCATCGCGAGCAAAATGGGCGTATCGAAACTGGTCATTGGACTAACCTTAGTCGGATTTGGAACCTCCGCCCCCGAACTGGTCACATCGATCCAAGCAGCCCTCTCAGGAGCATCAGGCATCGCTATTGGCAACGTCATCGGCTCAAACATCGCAAACATCCTATTAATCATCGGAACATCAGCAATCCTCTATCCGATGGTCTGCCCGCGCGAGGCGGTTTCTCGCGACGGAACAGTTATGGGAATTGCCACTATTCTATTGGCTCTTGTTTGCTTTAACGGCGACATCACCCGCCCCATCGGCGGCATTTTTGCAGTCCTTCTCCTTTGCTACCTCGGCATGACTTTCTACATCGAAAAACGCGGCAAAGACAAAGCAGGCGAGATGCTTGAGCATGAAACCGAAGCTCGCCCAACCCCGTTCAATTCGGTTCCGCTAAACTTGCTCATCACCTGCGGCGGCATGGGATTGCTTGTTTTAGGTGCAAACATGCTAGTACGCGGAGCAACCGAATTGGCATCAGGTCTTGGCGTATCAGATACAGTTATAGGACTAACCGTTGTCGCGATTGGAACATCCCTGCCGGAACTCGCAACATCCATAATGGCCGCCATCAAAAAACAATCAGATGTCGCCCTTGGCAATGTCATCGGCTCCAACATCTTTAATATTCTCTCGATTTTGGGGATTACTGCGCTGATTAAACCCATCCCGATCCCCGCAGAAATTCTCCAATTTGATCTATGGATTATGATTGCCGCATCCGCAGCCCTGCTTCTCTTTGCTTATTCAGGCCGGAAAATTTCGCGCATCGAAGGCGGCCTACTGCTAGGAGCATACGCTGCCTATATCGGCACAGTGGCGATGACGAGTTAAAAATTGACATAATATAAAAAGTGGAGTAATAGACTCAAAACAAAAATCCGGAGAACGACATGAAAATAATATTTGATGGCCTAACAAGCTCAACAGCCCAATACTTGGGTAGAGAACCAGATACAAAATTGGAATATACAATTGGACTTGTTGACCCGCGCGGAAATCCTATTGAAGAAACGGATGAAGGCTACGTGGCCGTGGCTCATAGACAGGAATACGCCATAGCGTTTAATCGCAAAGCAAAATATATTACGGATGATTCCGACTCAACCTTATCAAGACGCGTAGCGGCCGACATTACTATTAACGGTGAGCCTCTGAGAAGAATAGTCCTTCCTGATACTAATGGTACCGCTACACTAAAAACAAAACCTGGGAATAATGATGGAAGATGGTTCCAAGCACTCGCAGTTGACTCCAATAGACAAGCCAGAAAAATCGATGCCGCACAAGGCGAAGAAAATGCCGGTTTGATAACTGTTCGACTATGCCTCGAAAAAGAAGTTGATCGCGCTTCAATGATCCATATAGATGGATACGACCACCAATTCTCTGGAGGATCGAGATATCTATCAGGGTCTTTTGGCATCCTCAGTAGCAACCCAACTAAAAGCATGGGAGCTGCAGTTTCAGGTTTCTCAAACAGACACACTGGACAAAGCTTTGGTAGTACCACTTTCAGACCTGAAGAAGGCACCGCACAAACTGTTCATCTTAGACTGGCAATTGACCCAGAAAAAACGAGAGTTATGGTGCCAAGAGAAAAACCTGAACCAAACCCCCCTGCTCCAATCGGACGATAACAAAAAAATCAAAAGCCTCTCATATTTGAGAGGCTTTTTTATTACACATTACTGACCATCTCGTCTAACTCCAACCACCGCATCTCGGCGTTTTCCAACTCGGATTTAGCAGCAGTAAGACGCTCCGACGATTTATAAAATAAATCCGTATCGCGTGTATAAAGCCCGGCATCTTGAAGCATCACAACCAAATCGGAAATCTCCTGCTCAAGACCTGCAATCTTTTCAGGCAGATTATCCAGCTCGAACTGCAATTTATAAGACAATTTCTTAGGCGCAGCCTTAACTTCTGGCTTATCCGCGACAACAGAGAGTTTAACAGCCTCTTCTTCAACCTTCTGCGGCTGGGAAAGTTTCTTGCGTGCTTCCAGATAATCGGAATACCCGCCGATATACCCTTCAATCACACCATCCCCTTCGAAGGCCAGAATTTTAGACACCGTCTGGTCCAGAAAATCGCGGTCGTGCGAGACAATAATCAAAGTCCCCTGATACGCACTCAATATCTCTTCCAAAACATCGAGCGTATCCATATCCAAATCATTGGTCGGCTCATCCAGAATAAGGAAAGATTTCGGGTCTGCGAGAACTTTGGCGAGGAGCAATCTGTTTTTCTGCCCACCCGACAATGTCGAAACTTTATGCCGCGCGCCCGAAGGATCAAATAGAAAATCTTTGAGATAGCCGCAGACATGACGTTGCTTACCCATAACATTGATATAATCCCCGCCATTCGGCACAAGATTAAGCCACAAAGATTCATCGAGCTTCAAATCTTTGCGCGACTGATCGAAATAAGAAAACTCGATCTCCTTATTGCGTTTGACCTTGCCCGCATCAGGCTCTAATTCATCAATCAACAATTTTAAAAATGTTGATTTCCCCGATCCGTTCTTACCCAGAATCCCGATACGGTCGCCCTTGGTAATCCGCAAAGAAAACCCATCCAGAATTTTCTTTTCCTCAAAGCTCTTATGCACCTTGATAAATTCGGCAACAATCTTGGACGACCCTTCATACGAGCCGCCCTCGACATCAACCTTCGCCATCATGCGCAGGAATGCTGATTTATCAGCCTTTAAGCGATCACGCTCTTCCTTCATCAAAGCCAAGCGGCGCACATTGCGTTTCCGACGCGCCTTTACCCCGCGCGACGCCCACTCAACTTCAATCTCGAGCATCTTCTCGCGGTTCTTGAGTTCACGCTCTTCTTGGTCAATCAACAACTGCGCCCAATCATCAAATTGCGCATAGCCTTTCGGACAAATACGAAGCTTGCCGCGATCCAACCAAAAAACTTTGTCAGAGATATTGCCCAAAAATTTACGGTCGTGACTGATACATAGGAAAGCCCCGCGATAAGACCTTAAATAATTCTCAAGCCAGATAATGACATCCAAATCCAAATGGTTGGTCGGCTCATCCAGAAGCAAAATATCAGGGTCTTCGACTAAGGCCCGCGCCAAGGCCGCACGACGCATCTGCCCGCCTGATAGCTGATCCATGCGATCATCCAACGCGATATGCAAAGGCTCGGCAACCATCTCCATACGATATGTGAAAGCTTCCGTCTGGTTTTCTTCCTTCAAATCTTCCAAAATAAAGTCTTTAACCGTCTGACCGGGCTTCGGGACAACGTCTTGCTGTAAATAGCCGATGGTGGTTCCCGCCAGAACCCAACGCTCACCCATATCAATATCTTTCAACCCGCGAATGATATTCATCATCGTGGATTTCCCTGCCCCATTCTTCCCCACAAGACAGGTGCGGTCGCCTTCCATAATGTGAAAGGTCAAATCTTCAAAAACAGGCTTGCCCCCGAAGGTCACAAGCGCATCCTGAACAGAAAGTATAACGCGGTTTCCAGCCATAAATGTACAATCTTACTTTAGTCAAACAAATTTTGATTTGGACGAGGCACAAGCGACGACACCTAGTTAACCTAGGTTAGGAGTGAAGTAACACCGTCCAAACCATAATTTGAAAGACTATAATATCTATTTTGGTTGTGGCCAGAAATACCAGACACAAAACGCGACGACAACCAGAAAAACCAGCTTGCCCAAAATCAGCTTAATGAGAAATTTCTTATCCATATCAATAAGATACACAAACGGATGACAAACACAAGCAAAGTTGCTAGTCTCCGCCCCCGAAAGTAAGAGACATGAAAACAGAGTTCTTTAGTACCCAAAACGGCAGGTTTGATGCCACCGCTCTTCCTGACCCGTTCCGCCCGAAACGGAATTTAGAAGGCCGCCTACAGATCGGTTGCCTGACCTGCGCCGGCATTTCAGCTTACGAAATTTCCCACAGCCTTAGACAAAATTTCGGACGCGAAGACATTTACCCTATCGGCCCTCAACATCTAACACCGGAAGTTCTCTCAGGACTTGATCTTTTGGTTTTGCCGGGAATTGATGATGAAACAAATCACTACACAAATATTCTCGATGGAAAAATCGAAATCCTAAAAGAGGCAATTGAAAATCAGGGCCTTGTCCTTCTAACCTTTTGCGCTGCCAGTTATTATTTGTTCTCAAACATACAATACTTAATGCGCAACGGAGTCCCGAAAGAGCGTGAAGGCGCAGGCCTAATCAAGGGCTCAGCCGTGCATGCATTCGGCCATATCACACGCCAAACACTCAATGACTCTCCATGGAATGATTTTGTCTTGGCAGCCGTCAGACATGAGACTACTCCTCAAATTTTAAGAGCACTGAATATCAATGGGCCGAAAATGTTAGTTGATCACGAACAAGACCCTTTAGTCGAAATATTTATGCACTACGCGGAAATTGAAGGAGCAGCGATCGTCGTAAAACCTATGAATCGTGGTGGAATTATTGCCTCAGGCATCCATCCTGAAATTTCTCCGGTGCATAAAAATCTGCCGGAGGGATTTGCAATCCATGAAAATGATCGTCATGTTATCTGGTACTCTATAAAGAAGAAAATCATAGAATTAATCAGAAACGCGCGTCAATCAGGGCTATCGGAGCCAACCTATGGCTAACCCTATAAAATTCCGCCCCCACCACCTACTCTGCATGCTGACCTATAAAGGAAAAGGCTATACGGACGCTTTCACTGATAACTTTGATAAATTGATGGAACGTCTTAACGCGCAGCCGACGGAACTTGAAATCTGCAAAGGCCCTGACGATATTTGCGCCCCGCGCCTCTGCGATCCCACCGACACAAATTGCCATTGCTACAATGACGATCTTACTGAAACCGATGAAAAAGCGCTGGCAGACATCAAGAAGATTGACGGATTAAAAGATCTCGACTACGGAAAAATGATCTACCTGACCCCCGATCTGATCAAGGAACTCCGAGCAAGCTACAAAACAAATGCTATTCGCACAGCATGCGAAGGATGCGAATGGGTTGATTTATGTAGCGAAATCGCTAAAAACAATTTCGAGGATACAAAATTGAAATGACGACAAAACCAATCCACATCATCGGCGGCGGCATGGCAGGGACAGAAGCCGCGTGGCAAGCTGCCAATATGGGCGTGCCCGTTATCTTGCATGAAATGCGCCCGCATACCAAAACGCCTGCCCACCAAACCGAAGGACTGGGAGAACTTGTTTGCTCCAACTCCTTCCGCTCGGACGATAAAGAATATAATGCCGTAGGACTCCTTCACGAAGAAATGCGCATGTTAAATTCCCTGATGATGCAAACGGCTGCCAAACACGCAGTTCCTGCGGGGGGCGCCTTGGCCGTTGATCGTGACGGCTATTCCGAGAGCATTACCAAAACGATGGAAGATCATCCGCTCATCACCATCGAACGCGGAGAAATCGCAGGCCTTCCGCCCGAAGATTGGGACTCTGTGATTATCGCGACAGGCCCGCTCACATCCCCTGCAATCTCTACTGCTATTAAAGAAATCGCAGACGAAGACGCCCTTGCCTTCTTCGATGCCATCGCCCCAATTGTCTATAAAGAGTCAATCAATATGGACATCGCGTGGTATCAATCGCGCTATGATAAAGAAGGCCCCGCAGGGACAGGCAAAGACTATATCAACTGCGGCATGAACAAAGAACAATATCTGGCGTTCTATGAAGCGCTCACATCTGCCGAAACCACCGAGTTTAAAGACTGGGAAAAAGATACGCCTTATTTTGAAGGCTGTATGCCTATCGAAGTCATGGCCTCTCGCGGCATTGACACTTTACGCTATGGCCCGATGAAACCAGTGGGCCTCACCAACCAACATGACATGTCCCGACCCTATGCTGTCGTTCAGCTTCGTCAGGACAATGCATTGGGCAGCCTTTATAATATCGTGGGTTTCCAAACCAAGATGAAATACGGCGCACAAACCGAAGTCTTTAAAATGATCCCGGGATTAGAGAACGCAGAATTCGCAAGACTAGGCGGTATTCATCGCAATACCTTTATCAATTCTCCGCGTGTCCTTAATAACCGTCTGCAACTTAAAAACAGACCATCCCTTCGTTTCGCGGGTCAAATAACAGGCTGTGAAGGCTACGTAGAATCCGCTGCTGTTGGTTTGATCGCCGGACGCCTCGCAGCGTCCGAGCGTCTGGGCAAAAACATGACCATGCCGCCCGCCACAACGGCACTGGGTGCGATCATCGCGCATATCACAGGCGGCGCCAATGAAAAAACTTTCCAACCGATGAATGTGAATTTCGGATTATTCCCTGAAATCGAAGCGCCAAGAAAAATCAAAGGTCGCGACCGCAAGAAACTCTATTCCGACCGCGCCCTTGTCGATATTGCTGACTGGATTAAAACGCTGTAAGCCAAACCCTAAGCTCCTTAAACGCCACAGGCAGGATATGAAACGGATCAAACGCAGCGCGCTCAATGCTTTTTAAATAAAGCTGTGCCAAAGCCTGCATTGCGGAGAAATATTTAAAAGCCCTCTCCCCCCGGGAGAGGGTTGGGTGAGGGAGTTCAGAGAACAAATTTCCAATACATTTTCTCAACCTCTCCGAATGCGGCTTGATATCAGACGCATTTAAATTCGGCATCATCACATGCCCAAATGATGCATGAAACGGAATAGCCCGCACCAACCCAACCAAAGAATAAAAAACAACATAGTCCTCCCCCTTGAGGGGGGAGGATTGAGGTGGGGGTGAAATAGAACTAAAATTTGCGCAACTGATAATGCCCCCTTTCATCTCCATCAAAGTCCCTTGCGTCCCGTCAATATAAGACAGCAATTCGTCAAAACTTTCAGGTGCCCGCCCCATATACTCCAACTCGCGCGCAGATAAGATTTTATCAAAATCATCAAACCCCAACCGATGCGCAGGAATAACATCCGACAATAAAGATAAAACAGGATGGGCATCAGACCGATCGCCGGAACAAATACAGCGAATTTCATCCCTCCACCATTGCAGACGGATTAGCCCCATATGCAATTCCCGCACCTCTTCCCGAATGCGCGAAATCTCGCTATTCCATAAATCAAGGACTTGCACAGCAGGCCGCACCGCAACGGGCACAAATAACGACAAAAACGCCCGATCCGCATCAAGTTCTTTAAGTGTCGTATATAAGTGCAGTTGATTATTTTCCATTTCCGTATAGGTTATAACCGGAATTCAAAAGAAAAAAAGGAGATTTCACAATGGCTTTCAAACTTCCCGACCTGCCCTACGCAATGGACGCTTTGGTTCCATATATGTCGGCAGAAACCTTTGAATATCACCACGGCAAACACCATCTGGCCTATGTGAACAAAGCCAATGAACTGGCCGCTGGAACAGAATATGAGTCCATGAGTCTCGAACAAGCTGCTGTTGCCACCAAAAAAGCCGGCAATCAGAAACTGTTCAATCAGATCGGCCAGATTTATAACCACAATCTGTTCTGGGAATCCATGGCGCCAAGCGGCGGCGGCAACAAAATGCCGGGCAATTTGGAAAAGAAAGTCGCGGAAGACATCGGCGGCTATGACGCCCTTCGCAAAGCTTTGCTCGATGCAGGAACAACCCAATTCGGCTCAGGCTGGGCATGGCTTGTTCTGGATAACGCGACAGGCAAACTGGAAGTCACCAATTCAGGCAACGCAGAAACTCCCCTGACAAACGGGAAAACTCCGCTTCTGACCTGTGACGTATGGGAACATGCCTATTATATCGACTACCGCAACGCGCGCCCGAAATTCTTGGAAGCTTGGATTGATAACCTCGCCAACTGGGAACACGCCGCCAAATTGTTGGAACTTGGCCCGCTGAAAGTAGCTGCCTAATTTATAGGAATGAGCCAACATCAGAAATGAACAAAGCCGTGAATTTTCACGGCTTTTTCTTTTCCAGAACATTGACACCCCACCACATTACTGCTAACCATAAGAAAAAGTGAGGCCAATATGACAACAATTTCAGGTGAAGGTATTTTCATCCTACAATTTCCAACAACCCCGGACGAAGCCCCTAAAGCTCTATGCGAAATCCCCCCTCTTCCTGCGGCCTCTATAGGATCAACTATCTATGATCTCAGAGAACTAGGCAGTGATTTATCCAATCCAAAGCCAGTCAGTAGCAAGACAGAAGAAGGTATTGGAAATATTTTAAACTGGTTAATCGCAGGAGCTAGAAATATAGGGTCAACGTCAAACGGCACTAGATATGGACCCTTCTTCCGAGAGTCTCTAGGAAAACAAGAGATTATACAAATGTTAGAAAAATTGGAAATTGTCAGAGTAACACCCTCACTGGATTTAGCTCCATCAACCATTTCACCGCCACCATTTTATGTAGGGGCAGAAAATACAGTGTATGTCCTCTCACCCAAGGATGACACTTCCACAGATACATTGAAAACCCTAGAGCAAGGAATTTCAAACAACGGGCATAGGAACTGCTTTCCTTTAAAGGAGTTCAATATGGCAAGCCTCTCACCACAAACCCTATCACGCGTCCCTTGTTTTCATTCTCATGGCCAAGGCCAAGATTGGCTTGACCATCTAATAACGGATGTAAATGGCCTTGAAACCGATCTTTCCTATATGAGTTCCTCAGGAATTCCTATGGGCATGACAAAAGCAGACTATCTCGAAATACTAAGAAACCTGCACCCGCGCCCAGTTATTTTTACCGCCAGACTAGGCTAAAAATAGTATTATAAAACAGGAATCAACGCCGCAGCGACTCTGCGGCCTTCGCTTGTAAGGACATTATAGGTACGACACGCCGCAGGCGTGTCCATGACATCAACAGTAAACCCAAAACCCTGAAATTTGGCACGCTGCGCAGGTGGTAAAACAGAAAAACTCGCACCCGCCCCGATCAACAAAACATCAATATGCCCATCCAAACTTTTGATCTGTGCATTAATGTCATCAAAAGAAGAGACACACCATTCCTCAGCCTGCTCACCGTGTATCAAGACAGGGCCGTCAAAAACCTGACCGTTAATACGAAATTGTCCGGTCTTATAGGACTGGATCAATTTCAAATTGGATGAAACAAGCGGTGTAATATCCATGACAAAACCCGGACTGACTAAGCGGTCACACCCTCTTCGTTATTATCTCCATCAGAAGCATCGGCATCCCCGCGTTTGAAAGCATCATCAAATTTGAAATACAACAAAGAAGAGGACGCAACATAAATCGAAGAATACGTACCGATAAGAATACCGAAGATCATCGCGTTCACAAAATCACGAATGACTTCACCGCCAAAAACCCAAAGAGCAATCAAAGACAGTAAAGTCGTAAAGGATGTATTCAACGTCCGCGCCATCGTCTGGTTTACAGACATATTAATGACATCTTTCATCGGCATCTTTTTGAACTTGCGCATATTCTCACGAATACGGTCAAAAACAATCACCGTATCATTGGTAGAATATCCGGCCACCAACAACACCGCCGCGAGAGTCCCCAAATCAAAATTCATCCAGAGCAAAGAGAACAATCCGACAACAGTCACTGTATCGTGAACCAGCGTAATAATAGCCGCGACACCGAATTGCCATTCAAAGCGATACCAGATATAGCTCAAAATAGCAGCAATCGTCAGAAGGAATGCCCAAAAACCGGACTTCTTAAGCTCTTCTCCGACCTGCGGCCCGACATACTCGCTACGGCGATATTCGATACTGGCTTCCTGCCCCGTATAAGAAGAATCAAGCTTGTCCTTGATAGACTGAATAGCAACTTTTTGAGCATCCTCCCCGCCTTTTTGTTCAGGCACACGGATCATAATATCCTGAGGAGTACCAAATTCCTGAATAGAGATATTCCCCAACCCAAGGCCATTCAAATCGGAACGCATCTTTCCCAGATCAGGAACATCCGGAGTTTGAATCTCCATCATTATCCCACCCGAAAAATCAATTCCGAAATTCAATCCCTTGGTCGCAAGCAACCCGATAGATCCAAAGACCATAACGGCAGTAATGAAAAACGCCAAATATCGCCCTTTGACGAAATCAATGTTCATAGTATCTGCAAACTGGAACAAACGCATAATAACGATTCCTTTTTTATTTTTATTATACAGGCAAAGCCTTTGGCTTTTTAACACGCATCCAAATAACCAACATCAAACGGGTCAGCATAATCGCCGAGAACAAGGATGTCGCAATCCCGATAGACATAGTGACCGCAAACCCTTTGATAGGCCCCGTTCCGACAGCATACAAAACAATACCCGCAATCAAGGTTGTCAGGTTCGAGTCAATAATGGACGCCATCGCCTTTGAATATCCGGTATCCATAGAAGACAGGATCGAACGCCCGTTGCGAATTTCCTCACGAATACGCTCGAAAATCAGAACATTGGCATCAACCGCCATCCCCATCGTCAAAACAATACCCGCAATCCCCGGCAAAGTCAGAGTAGCCTGCAACATTGACAGCAAAGCAATGATCAAGAACATATTCACAAACAAAGCAATGCTCGCAAACACACCAAACAAACGATACGACACACACATAAAAGCAATGATCAACAAGAAAGCCACCATCGTTGCAATCTTTCCGGCCTCGACAGAGTCACGTCCCAAAGACGGCCCGACAGTACGCTCTTCAACAATCGTCAAAGTCGTTGGCAACGCGCCGGCGCGAAGCAACAACGCAAGGTCTGAAGCTTCTTGAACCGTAAAGTTACCGGTAATAACGGCACTGCCGCCACAAATAGGCTCGTTAATACGCGGCGCCGTAATGATCTCGCCATCAAGAACAACCGCAAACGGTCTGTTCACATTATCGCGCGTCACATCACAAAACTTTTTTGCTCCTACGGAATTCAATCGGAAAGAGACAATCGGCGCCCCATCCTGAAAAGTAGGATTAGCCGTCACCAACATTTCACCGGTCAACAATGGACGGCGATTAATCGGCAAACGATCATTCGGATCTTCTCGCATAGGAAGACTGGTTACATTCAACCCTTCCCCAGAAGAACTCACCAAATGAAAGCTCAACTGCGCCGTTTGATTCAAAAGATCTTTAACACGTTCGGGATTTTCCATGCCCGGAAGTTGAACCAAAACACGATCATCTCCCTGACGCTGAATAATCGGTTCTTTCGTACCCGTTCCGTTCACGCGACGGCTAACAACCTCAATCGACTGAGATATTGTTTTATCGGTAATATCCTTCAAACCGGCTTCATCAAAATAAGCATAGACCTCAAGCCCTTCAGCATCGATAACCAACCCATCATCAGCTTGACGGAAAATCTTGCGCAAAGCAGAGACATCATCCTCGGATTTAAGAGTAACGCGAACACCAACTTTATCCGTATCAATTTTGGAATAAGACAGCTCATCAGATTTCATATTCCGACGTGTAAATTGCTCAACATCATCAATGCGTTTTTTCACAACGCTAACAATATCGGCCTGAAGCAATAAATGAGCTCCGCCCTGCAAATCCAGCCCCAATGAAACAGATTTGGAAGGCATCCAGCTTGGCAAACTTTGAGACCATTGCTCGCGCGTTTGCTCGGAAACAAAATTGGGAAGCGTATAAGCAAAGGAAAGGATCACGGTCACAACAACCAAAATCCGTTTCCAAAGTGGAATAAACATCATTTTGCAGCATTACCTTTTTTTATTTTTACGATCATCATTCGCAGCAGCAGCAGGAACATTATCCTCATACCGTCCGACGATATAAGAACGCATCAAAGTTAGCTTGATGCCATTCCCGACATCGACACAAACTTCGTGATCGGAAATGACTTGATCTATGGTTCCGACCAAACCACCCTGCGTCAAAATTTTGGTGCCCTTACCTAAACCACCAAGCATTTCGGCATGAGCTTTAAATCTCTTTTGCTGAGGGCGTATCATTAATAAGTAGAACAAGACACCCAAAATCATAATCATGCCGATATTCATCATAACAGCTTCTCCCTCAGACGGCGGGGTAACCGCAGGAGCACCGGCGACGTCTCCGGATGCTTGCGTCTGGGCAATAGTCTCGTCAGCTGCAAAAGCAGATGTAATAAAATCCATAAAAATCCTCATCAATTCGGTAAAATTGGAAACAGGCAGACTATAGTTGGCTATATGAGAATAACAAGAGATTATTCACGAAAACATTGGGTTATCCTTTAATCTTTCGCGTGTTATACTATATATAGTCATTATGCATGATAGATCAGGGTTAAGGTAAGAGTATGAAATTTAGGTCATTTTGCACTTTCGGGCTACTAACAGCATGTTTATTGACTTCTTCTATTATTCTAACGAACGAGAAAGAGGCTCAAGCTCAAGACGCGACAACCCTCCAAAGCAAGTTTATTATGACAACGGACATTAGTCTGTTCGGAAACTACCTGACATACAATGCTGAAAACAAAAGCTACGATTTGGAAGTCAAATGGCCCATTGAAAACCATCATCAATGGAACAAACTGAAATATTATCTGGATCATCTCCCCCAAAACCAAGATCTTCATAACCCTCTGATTGACAGAAACAAGGAAGTTATCATTTTCATCGAGAACAATCCGGATCAAATTTCAGGTGAAGACATGTACTTCTCGGAAAACGGTTCAATTTTGCGCGTAAAACGCACCCCTCAAGATGTAATTTATTCCGGAGCCGATGATTTTTATAAATTTCTAAAAAACCAAATGGAAGAAAACGGACAAACATATTCGGCCACAAAGAAAGATATAAATATTAATGCGCCGGGTCTAGTTATCATATTTCGAGGCAACACGACCCTAACCAACCCTAGCTGGATTGTAACAGACAAAGACGGTTTAAAAGTTTATCTAACAAGAATGTTTGATATCATGAACAAGGAAGAAAATATTCACACAGGACTCATTACATCAACAGACATAGAAGAAACATTTGATCGATTGAACACATTTATGATCTATACAAACATTAAAGGCATGGAAACAAAGCTGATAAGCGTCAATGAGTATGGACGCCTACGGTCTACAAAAATAAAACTGGAAGGTATAAGCTATAAGGACGATAGAAACTTTTTCTCGGTCGTAAAAAGACAAGCTCTAGACGAACTATCTCAAAAACAAAGCGATATCCAGACCAGAGAAAATATCGACAAACAAAACGATTTTTAGAACAAAAACGATCTGTAGTCGTTTTTATTAAGGATAGGACACTGATCGAGAATGACCGGCTTTTTCAAAAACCGACGACAACGTACATAGCAGTACTTTGAGGAGGTTTTTTAAAAAACGGCTTCATTCGCAGATGTGTTCTATTCTTAAGAAGAATGACTATAAATCATCATTGACGGATTCAATGCTTTCTTTCCCTTACGAATTTCAAAGTGAAGCTGAGGGCTATCAACATAGCCGGTAGTACCAACTGTACCAAGGCTTTGCCCACGCTTCAAAACATCACCTTTTTTGACCAGCATTTTGTCAAGATGAGCGTAAGCCGTCACATATCCCCCGCTATGACGCACAAGAATAAGATTTCCATACCCTTCAATCTCACTTCCAGAATAAACGACCGAACCGTTTTCAGCCGCCCGAACAGCCGTACCCTTCGGCGCCTTGATATTGATCCCGTCATTATGCAGCCCATCTTTTTTGGGGCCATAAGATGACACAATTTTACCCGATACAGGTTGTAAAAACCCGCTTCCGCTTCGCGCAGGCGGTCTTGTGCTGGCCAGAACTTTAGGAGAAGGCTTAGGAACATTCGTTTCTACTCCACCGCCATATTTAGTCCCTCCTTTAGAAGGAGAAGACGAAAGCTTTTCCGATTGCACAGGCTCAACTCTGGCAACACTCACGCCGCTAGAACTTTTGGCCTGCGAAATCGATTTCCTCTCTGCCACATTTTGTTCAGGTCTCCGACCGGGCAATCTCAATTGCTGTCCCGACGAAATGGTATAAGGACTACGGAGACGGTTCAAAGATGCCAGTTGGGTTGTCGTGGTATCAAAAATTCTGGAGACCCTATAAAGAGTATCCCCTGTCTGCACAGTGTAAGTGCGCGGCTTAGGAATACGAACGCGCGTTCCGGCTTGAATATTATAGGGAGGCCTCAAATTATTCAGATCAAGAAGATCACGCAACTCCACACGATAAGATTGGGAAATCCCGTATAAAGTT
This sequence comes from Alphaproteobacteria bacterium, assembly GCA_020442425.1. Classification (GTDB taxonomy): domain Bacteria; phylum Pseudomonadota; class Alphaproteobacteria; order Micavibrionales; family Micavibrionaceae; genus UBA1573. The sequence goes on from JAGRKB010000015.1 coordinate 40,699, forward strand.
TCTCCGGATTGAATGGTATGAACACCAAAATCTTTACGATGAACAGATTCACCATAATGATGAACAGCAACACCGCCGCCCGACTGGGTGCACGATAATAAAAATAAAGTATTCGATAAAACAACAAAAAATCCAAGGCAATTTCCTATCAATTTTAACCGCAGAAAACCTTGGTGTCTTGGTGTCTTGGTGGTTAAAAAAGCCATATCACGCCGTCAGCTCCTCTAGGTCTTCTTGTGTATAGGAATTGTTCCGTGGAACATCCGGTAATAATGGCACAAAACGCACAGGTAATAAATTCTGAACTCCGAAAACTTCTTCGGATTCTTTTTTATAAAGCTTCAAATTCTGTGTCTGCCCTTGCGCACCCACAGGAATAATCATCATCCCGCCGATCTTGAGCTGCGCAAGCAACGCAACAGGAGGCTCACCCTCACAAGACGCCGTCACAATAATACGATCAAATGTCTGCCCGCCTTGTTGGGTCGCGGGCCAGCCTTTCATCCCGTCCCCAGCCAAGGTCGTAATATTGCGCAACTTCAAGTCATTGAAACGCTGCTCGGCAATTTCGAGCAACGGCTTGTGACGCTCGATGGTATAAACGCGGCGTGAGAGCTGCGCCAGCACTGCCGCTTGATACCCAGACCCCGTCCCGATCTCAAGCACAGTATGCGTTTTCTCGATTTGCAATTTGTCAGTCATATAGGCGACGATATAGGGCTGGGAGATTGTTTGACCCAACCCGATAGGCACAGCCTGATCTTCATAGGCATGATCTTGGAAATGCGGCGGAATAAAGAAATCGCGCGGCGTACGCTCCATCGCACTGAGCACTTCAGTGTTGGTAATGCCTGCTTGGCGCAAGCCGATAATTAATCGGATAATAGAAGAGTCAGGTGTCATTACCTAAACAGCCTCCATCATCTTTTTCAAGCTTGAATGGCAGGTCCAATTGGTCATTATGGGAGTAATGGTAACGCCTCCCCGATGCAAAACAGTAACATCATCCTCTTGATCAAAAGGAGCAGGGAACGATAATACAGTCTCTGCGACCCAACTTCCTACTTGATTTTCTACAACTTTAAAATCCCCAATGATACTCGATCGTTGAGCGGGAACCCATGAAATCCCTTTAACAGACAGAGTGTCTTTTCTCGGAAAATTGACATTCAGAACGGAATGATGATCCCATGTTTTTGACAAAACATCATCCATAATTTTTCCCAAATATGCGCGCGCGACATCAAACTCGATACTTCGATCAGGATTGCGCAACTGAGAGAAAGCGATAGCAGGAACACCATGTAACCCCGCCTCAAAAGCCGCGCCAAACGTTCCGGAATAAGTAATAGAGTTTCCTGCATTATCTCCATGATTAATACCGCTCAAAACCAAATCTGGCCTTTGATCTTTCATAACATGATGAAGTCCGAACAAAGTACAATCTGTAGGAGTGCCGTCAACCGCATAACGATGATCACCACAACTCTTGACTGAGAATGTCTGCCGAAAAGTAATAGACCGTGACTGCGCGGAACGCTCATGCATCGGAGCAACAACGAACACGTCCCCGAAAGTTTTCCGAGCAAACTCTTCCAATACAGCCAAACCTTCTGCCTCAATCCCGTCATCATTGACAAGAAGAACGCGAAAGCTGGAAATAGGTTTATCAGATAACTTGATATTCATAAAAACACATATTTCCCTTGCAAAAACAACCCGCACAGCCTATAATATACTTAGAAATTGGCAATAGCCACAATTCAGCCCCCGCGAGGGGGTTGAGTACTTTCTAGAATAGAATAAATCGCACTTTTTATATCTTCAAAATGATGTACTGGCATTTGTCCCATCTTATCTGACAATCGACGGCTATCAAAAACCCGCATTTGGCCTAGCATCACGCATTGATCTTTATCTTTAAAATGAATTGGAAAATAATATGGGTTATCTTTAATCTGCGTAGTAAGAGGAACTCCCCAAAAAATAAGAACAGTTTTCACTGAATGCCAACCAATAAAGTCCTTAGTGTAACTCATGCCTTAACCTTTAACGATCTTCTCGATACCGCCCATATATGGCTTAAGAACATTGGGGACAAATATTCCGCCGTCCTGAGGGTCATAGTAATTTTCCATGACCGCAACCAAAGCACGCCCGACGGCCACACCGGAACCGTTCAGTGTATGAACAAATTCAGTGTCTTTAGCCCCGGCGCGTTTGAAACGGGTTTTCATACGGCGGGATTGAATATCTCCGCAGTTCGAACAGCTTGAGATTTCGCGGTATTTATTTTGTGATGGAACCCAGACTTCCAGATCATAAGTTTTACGAGACGCAAAACCGATATCTCCACCACACAAAACAATCGTGCGGAACGGCAATTCGAGTTTTTTAAGAATATTCTCGGCACATTCCGTCATACGCTGATGCTCGGCTTCTGAATCCTCAGGCTTGACGATACTCACCATCTCGACCTTATAGAATTGGTGTTGACGGATCATCCCGCGCGTATCCTTCCCCGCAGACCCCGCTTCTTTGCGGAAACACGGGGTGTAAGCACACACACGGATCGGGAAATCACCCTCTTCCAAAATTTCTTCACGTACCATGTTGGTCAGAACAACCTCAGCCGTCGGGATCAGCCAACGCCCGTCAGTGGTTCCGAACTGGTCATCACGAAACTTCGGCAATTGGGTTGTTCCATACATCACATCATCATTCACCAGCAACGGCGGATTGATCTCGGTATAACCATGCTCCATCGTATGCGTATCGAGCATAAACTGAGCCAAAGCCCGTTCAAGACGCGCAATGCCCGCTTTCTCGATGACAAAACGAGTTCCGGCAACTTTGGCTGCCGTTTCAAAATCAAGCATCCCCAGCGCTTCACCAATCTCAACATGGTCAGGAACAGACGCATTCGGGTTCTTAGGCTCTCCATGACGACGCACTTCGACGTTATCATCTTCACTCGCCCCATCCGGCGTATCATCTGCCAACAAGTTCGGAATAGACGACAACAGATCAGTCAACTCCTCGGCAACTTTGCGTTCCTGCTCTTCCAAAGACGCCATCTTGTCTTTGAGTGTCGCCACTTCATCCATCAAGCCTTGCGCATCGCCGCCCTTTGATTTCACGGCACCAATCTCTTTGGATGCTTCATTGCGACGAGACTGCAAAGCCTGCAATTCGGTTTGCAAAGACCTCCGAGACTCATCCAAAGCCAAAATCGCAGGCGTCTGTGGAGACAGACCACGGCGCGCCCAGCTTTTGTCGTAATATTCCGGATTGTCGCGTAAAGCTTTCAAATCGTGCATAACTTTGTATCCTATACTGTAATTTATCGGTTCGCAGTTTATATAAAATAGAAAGCGAAAGCCACCCGAAACAAGAAAAACAAAACAGATATTTATGTCGCAATCGTCCCATACATTAGAAAACGTCTTTGAGCTGATAAAACCCGATCAGATCACAACGCCGCTTGTACTGGATTCACCGCACTCGGGAACCGCCTATCCTGAGGACTTCGCCTACGCCTGTCCTTTAGAGACATTGCGCGTGTTTGAAGATCAGTTGGTTGACGAACTATTTAAAGACGCAGCGTCTCAAAACGGAGCGCCGTTCCTCAAAGCCCTATTCCCGCGCACCTATATCGACCCAAACCGCGCCGAACACGACATTCCGCTTCACATGATAGACGGACATTGGCCACATCCGACCACCCCCAGCGCACGGGCAGACGCAGGCCACGGCCTGATCCGCGAGACCATCGGCGCCCATAAACTCAAACTCTACGCCCGTAAGCTCACTGTTGAAGAAGTCAAAACCCGCATAGAGAATTATTATCGGCCTTACCACACAGCCCTTACGGAAACCTTAGACCGCACCTATGAGGACATGGGATTTTACCTGCACATTGATTGCCATTCGATGACCTCCGCCATGATCGCACCGTTCCATCCCGTTCAAGTTCCCGACTTTATCATCGGCGATATGGACGGAACCAGTTGCGGCATTACCTTCCGCCGCACACTTCAAATGACCCTCATCAAGATGGGCTATCACGTTGCCGTCAATATTCCCTATAAAGGTGTGGAGATCGTGAAGCGTTACGGCAATCCGGCCAGAGGCCGCCACAGCCTCCAGCTCGAAATGAATAAATCGCTTTATCTGGATAGCAATAACGAAAAAATAGAAAAGAAATTCAATAAATTAAAGAGCGATCTTGAGAATTTGGTTGGAGAAATGCGAGACTCCCTCACCACCCACATCACACCAATGGCTGCGGATGAGTAAACTTCGGTAAGTGCGTCATCCCGTTGGCGCGTGTCCGTGGACACGCCCGCACGAACGGGATCCAGAGTCTTGTGTAGCTAGCGCTACACCCATATAATTTCTATAGTACAAACACCGTATCGAAACCCTTTTTCAAAGCCAGATCAATATCTTGCATGGACACATTCCGCCCCAGCGCTTTAAGGGACGTCACGCCGAACTCTTTGATACCGCACGGGACAATCCCATTAAAATGGCTTAAATCAGGATCAACATTAATCGAAACGCCGTGAAACGTAACCCAATGCCTGACCCGAACACCAAGAGCCGCAATCTTGGCCTCCTGACCATTCCCAAGATCAACCCAAATCCCGACACGCCCCTCGCGACGCTCGCCCCGCACATCAAACTCTGCCAAAGAACGAATAACCCATTCTTCTAATTGCCAAACATATTTTTTAATATCAGGAACTTGCTGGCGTTTCTTCAAGTCTTGAATCACATAGCCGATACGCTGCCCAGGCCCATGATACGTATATTGCCCACCGCGTCCTGTGTCATAAACTGGAAATCTCGGATTGAGGAGGTCTTCTGCCTTGGCGCTCGTCCCTGCCGTATAAAGCGGCGGATGCTCCAAAAGCCAAACGGCTTCATCGGCCGCGCCTGAACGCACATCGGCAACGCGCTGCTCCATCCATGAAACAGCATCCGTGTACTCAACAGGTTTATCAGAAATAATCCAGTCCATAGCAGCGGATACTAGACCTTAAGCGGCCTCTTGAACACCGAAATAATAAAAATCATCCCCTGCCTGAGCCTGCTCAAATGGGATAAGGATAACGCCGTCTTGTTCAGCAACCACCGTTTCACCGTTTCCACGCGTATAAATGCCTTGACCCTTGGCAACTGGCTCCATATGCACCCAACTTTTAGTAAAACGATCTCCGTCTTCAAACATAACACGGTCGGTAAACTTCAGATATCTTGGATGAGACTTAACTTCATCAACGCCTGACATCAACCCGAGGAAACGTATAGCCTGCCACATAGCACGCTCCGCAACCCCAATGGCCTCAGGATCATTGTGATATCCGGCTTCTAATGTAATGCCAACTTTCCCCATACGGTTGGTATAAGCCTCGGTACTAAAATCCTCACCGGGATAAACCTTCTCCCAATCCAAAATAATTGTGTCCACACCCAATGCCTTGGCAAATTCCATGGATTTCGACTTGGTGCGGTCGGCAAAAGAAAACGCAGGGTCTCCCGAACTATGGGTCGAATGGATATCCAGCAGATAATCGCACTCCCCGATTAAAGCTTCCAACTGCCCGACCAAAGCGGTTTCATACCCGTCTTGCCGAGGCGGCGCACCGAACAAGCGGTTGAGGTTAATATCGATATAGCGTTTATTTTCATCATGGGCGCGTGGATTACAAATCGGCGCAATAATTAGCTGCCCGCAGTCCAAAGCCATCTCACCATTGGATAATTTATCAATCAAAGGCAACAAAACCTTAGGGCCTGCCACTTCATTGCCATGAATAGCCCCAAACATCAGCAAAGTCGGCCCATCCGCTTTTCCTTTAAAACGGAAGACTTCAATCAAATTCTCACTCATGGATATGTCCTAACAACCGGAAAAACTAAGCTCTCGCCAGAATAAGGCCACCGGTATGCTTTCCTTGGTCATCCCGCTGAGACTCAAATCCGACATAACCATCTTTAAAGATGATTTTCATCGCGTCAAGAGGTTGTGGAGGAATAATAATCGCACGATCGGCAGCTCTTTGGAAACTCTCCGTCAAACTCAATTGTCCCAAGTGACGATGTGCAAAATAGGCATTAATATTGTCAGAAGGCTCAAATCCACACCCGACAATATAATATCCTGCTTTCAGGAACTGAGTCCAACTTCTAAAATTCGTATCGTTAATCAAAGCCAACATATGCTGACGTCCACGCTTCCAAGCGGCAATATCGGCTTCATGCAACAATTCCATCATCAAATCTTTACAGCGGTATTGAGGATGAGTCACAACGGAACAGACAGTTGCTACGCGGTGCGGCTCATCGGGAAGTTCCATATCCAGCATATCTGCTTCTTGAACTGTTTGAGGAAATAGAACCACAGCCTGAGCAATTAAAACTCCATCTCGTCTAACGCTGACCACCTCGGACTTTTCAGGTTCACTCAGGATAGCGGCCCAATCCTCAACAGTTCTGGCATGCAAAACATCCTGATCTCGCCCCAATTCATCAATGACAATTTCCTGCAAATCAAAGTGATCTTGGGCACTGGGTTTATCATCGCGCAGCCCCCACGGTAAAAAACCGAAAAAAGGCAAGCGGGACGCTCCATCGAAGAAGAACTGAAGACTAAAAGGATAAGGATAGAACATTCAAAATGACTCTAGAAAATACAAACCACAAAATTACCGCTGTGATTTATCGCTTTTCTTGTTGATTCTCACAAGCAAAAAATGCCATGCAATGCAGCAAAATCAATAGGTTACAATGCGCTGCACAAAACACAAATCTTCCATTTGCCTTTCCTCTTGCAACTCGCCCGACGATTTGATAGAAACTGCCCACCCCAATTCGCGGCCATGGCGGAATTGGTAGACGCGCAACGTTGAGGTCGTTGTGGGCATTAGCCCGTGGAAGTTCGAGTCTTCTTGGCCGCACCATTATATCCTGTCATCCCGTTGGCGCATCCCGAAGGAATGCTTGCTCGAACGGGGTCCGGAAACCAAAGCGGCACAGACCGCTTGCATGAATGAAAGCACTATGCGCTTAAACGTATTTCTTCAAAGAGCAGGTATCGGCAGCCGACGCGAGGCAGAACGAATCGTGGGCGATGGTCGTGTAACTGTAAATGGTCAAAAAGCGACAGCGACAACCCCTGTGGAAGACGGTGACAAGGTCAAAGTTGACGGCAAGCCTGTCACAATTGATACAGCCCCTCTCCCGCGCTTGTTCATGCTCTATAAGCCTTTGGATTATCTTGTAACAAACTCGGATAATGAAGGCCGAAAGACAGTCTTTGAACTCCCTGCTCTCAATAAAAAAGGCCTGCCACGCCTGATGAATGTCGGGCGACTGGATGTGAACTCCGAGGGGCTTCTCTTGTTTTCCAGCGATGGCCCGTTGGCTCAAGCCATGATGTCCCCTGAAATCGGGCTGGAAAGAACCTATAGAATTCGTATTCACGGACGCCTGAAACCGTACCAAATCGAACATCTCGGCAAAGGTGTTGTCTCGAACGGAATTCGCTATCGCGGTGCTCAAGTCGAAGAAGAAAAAGAGCCGACAGGCCGCAACACGTGGTACAAAATCGTCCTGACCGAAGGTAAAAACCGTGAGATCAGAAAACTCATGGAACATTTCGGGTGTGTGGTAAACCGTCTGATCCGTCAAAGCTATGGGCCGTTTAACCTCGGGGACATGAAACAAGGCGATATGCGCGAAATCCCACCGCATAAAGTCGAAGCCCTAATCGAAGATCTCAAAAAACGCGGCGCGAAACTATAAAACCTATCTCTTGATTTTTTATTCGACTTTCTATAACCAACCAATATGGCAGTTTTAGACTACAAACAAGCAGCTCAACCAACCGAGCTCGAAACAGATAGGGTGTTTGTCTTTCTTCAAGAAGAAGATACAGGCCTTTGTCTTGCACAACGTCGTAAAAAAGACGGCACATGGGGACTAACCGGAGGCCAAGTAGATGCGGGAGAATCTCCTAGAGAAGCAGCCCTGCGCGAATGTGACGAAGAAATCGGCTATGTTCCGAGCAATATAGAAGAAATTTTTGCCTTCCCTGTAACAACTGAAGAGGGCGAAAGAAAACTCTGCCGCATTTTCAAAGCCACAGTCAGTAACAGAGAAAGTTTAAAATTTACGCCCTGCCCGAAAGAAGTCAGCGGCCTGCTCTGGGCGCTGCATAATAATTGGCCAACCCCACCGCACAGAAAAATGCCGCGCCTGATCAAAAGCATCGAACAGTTTATCAACCCGAACAGATGCACCTATACCGCACTCACATTTGCGGAATAGATACCCACGGGTAAACCCGTGGTTCTATGGCTACGCCGACAGATTGCCTTTGGTCAATCTGTCAATTACAGCTCCTGACGGAGCTGACCTAGCTGTCACCCCCGTGCAGGCGGGGGTCTGGATCCTCCTGCATTTTGCCGGATGCCCGCCTCCGCGGGCATGACAGCAGGCCGGCTCATTCATCCACGGCTCAA
>JAGRKB010000016.1 GCA_020442425.1 Alphaproteobacteria bacterium
TATGGCTCTTTGGAAACGTAACCCCGCAAATTATGCGGGGTCTTTAGGGTGTTGGGATGAAGACCCCGTGTCAGGCACGGGGTTACGGGTGTGTTTGGTGTTTTTCTTGGAGTCTTGGAGTCTTTGTGGTTCATTTTTTTAAACGCAAAGGACGCAATGGAACGCAAAGACTAGTCTGTCATCCTGAGCCTTCAGGCGAAGGATCTCCCTATCTTTTACGTTGTTTTTTTAACCTCAAAGTCTCCAAGGCACCAAGAGTTTGGTGGTTGTGGATTAAATTTTAGGCCCGTCAACAAAATTCATCAACTTTACGCGATCCGCATCTCCTTCAGGAAGCGCACTAGCAAAGCGCTTGATTGATAAAACAGCACCTGAAATGGCATCTTCTTCCTCGGGACTAGAATAAAAAGCACCTACACGCACCATTTCATCTACTAACAAAGATGTAAGTCTAGGTGACTCATCAAGCCGAGGCAGGGGAGCCGCAACACGATCACGGGAATGTTCTTCTCCATGAGCCTTAACAAATACCCTCATAAGAACAGAGTCTGCAGCGTCTCTTAAAACAATCGGCAGGTCGTACACATTAGGACGATCAACACCGACATCATCCCCTTCAGCAAAAAGACGACAACTAACTTCACGAGCTATTGATACGAATAATTTTTGAGATTCAGGATCGTTGAGCATCTTAAGCTCATTCATTCTATGGTCCAAATCGGCATAAGCAGTAGTAGCAGACTCACACCCTGCATCATGGGCACGCACATACATTCTACGGGCCACGACATGATCAACAGAAACACCAAACATCCCGTGCTCATAAACACGTCCCATAAGATACATACCTCGAGAGCATTCACCCTCAGCGGATTTTTGAATAAGAAATAGCGATTTTTGATCAACACTCCAGTCTGGGTTAAATCCCTCAATCTGATCAAACTCCATTAAATCAAATACTCCGGCATAACTGGAATAATTGATACCGACTTCCGCCATCGCTTCGGTACTTCCTCTGATTGCAGCTTGAGCAAATGATAGGACAGCGATACTCAAATCAATTGCATTACAGAACTCTTCATATAACGCCATATATTGGCGCCCATCACAAAGAAATTGGCCAGCACTCTTTGATCTGACCTTCGGATGATCTCTATTCTCATTATGACTCATGTTCAATTACCTTTCCCTGATGCTTCGTCTTACGCCTAGCCAAAAGTTATGTCAACAGTAAAGCTGCACCATCCAAGCCAAAGGAATATATTCCTTTACTTTTTGCAAAGTAAATGTCTATATAATAAAACGTACATGAAATTCACTCCCCCATGCCGTCCCAACGGCAAAACTTTAGGGTGGAAAAAAATCGGGTTTATCGGATAAAAAGACCGATAAAAAAATGAAACAGAGAAAAACGAACTATACAAAATGGCCTTTGAAGCACATACATTCCAAACGTACACACCATCCGGAAAAGCCTACACCCTCCACTATAAAATCTGGGGTGCAAACAATCCGAAAGACAAAACACTTATCTGTGTCCACGGCCTGACAGGAAATTCAGGTGACTTTAGATATATCGGTGAACAACTCTCTACAGAAGAAAACATGCGCGTGGTCGCAATCGATATGGCAGGCCGCAATGACAGCGATTATTTTGAAGACCCGCTTGATTACAATTTCGAGCAATATCTAAAAGACATTGACGGCCTCTTGAAAGAGATCGACTGCACCGCGCCCGCCTCTTGCGATTGGCTCGGCGTCTCTATGGGTGGCTTGATAGGCTTTTATGTGGCTGGACGAGAGAACTCTCCGATACGCCGCCTTGTTCTTGATGACATCGGCCCCGAAGTCCCGAAAGAAGATCTCGAATATATCGCGCAATTTATCACGACACCTGCTGAATATGATCGGCCCGAAGACCTAGTGCCTCTTCTCAAAATGGCATTGGGCAGCCCCTATTCTCGTGGGAATATGTCAGAAGATCAATGGCTCCACTTTGCGCGCACCTACACACGTAAAAATAATAATGGGAAATTCGGCAGAAATATGGACGCAGGCATAGCCGTCATGTTTCATCAACAACCGCTCGGCACACTTGATCTGTGGGAAGTCTGGAAGCAAGTCTCTCAACCGATATTGGCAATCCGTGGTGGACTATCCACGCTCTTTCCCCAATACGTAGCTGATAAAATGCTAAAAACCAAAAACGGGAATAGAATTGACTTGGTCACAATGGAAGACTGCGGGCACGTACCATCACTCTATCGTCGCGACCAAATAGATATTATTGCAGACTGGCTTCGCCACCCTCCTCTTTAAGAGGCGGAGTAATCCGTACGAGCGTAATCTGGTTACGCTGACGACGGGCGACTTCAAAAACAAATCCATGGAATTTGAATCTCTGTCCGGCTTTTGGAATTTGTCGCGTTTCATAAAGTAGCAAACCCGCAACGGTCGAATAATCTTCGTCAGGCAATTCCCAATCCAGCTCACGACGCAAATCGCGTATGGTCACATCACCATTGACCATGTAACTACCATTAGGTTGAGGGCGAACACCGTTAATATGATTGTCATGCTCGTCAGTAATTTCACCGACGATCTCTTCGAGAATATCCTCAAGGGTAACAATCCCCTCGAAAGATCCATACTCGTCGACAATAAAGGCAAAATGCTCTCCGCGCTCACGGAACGCTTGCAGCTGATCATATAACACAGTTGTATCAGGAATAAACCAAGGCTCGTTTGCGATTGTCTCCAAATTGATTTTGGAAATATCGCCACCGACAGATTTAAGCTCACGCATCAGCCACTTGGTATGAATAACGCCGACAATATCATCGGGGCTTTCGCGATAGAGAGGAATTCTGGAGTAAGGGCATTTCATGATCTCATCCACCAAAACCTCGGTAGGCTCATCAAGATCAAGCATAATCACATTTTTACGATGGATCATAACTTCATCGACGCAGACATCCGCAAGATCAAGGATAGAGCGCAACATAGCTCGTTGCTTTTGAACCTCTTCTTCAGGGCCAGTGTGCATATCAATCACACCACGCAACATCTCAAGGTGAGAGCCGGCCTGAACTTTGGAGATATCGACACCAACGATGGCCAATGACGCACGTACAATTTTGGTAATAACCGCGGTAACGGGGGCACATACATATATCACGGCATAAACAACAGGAGACACAAATCGTGCCATATTATCGGCGTGATGCAGAGCATAAGTCTTTGGAAGAACCTCCGAAAAAATCACAACAAGAATGGTCATGGCCGCAGAAGCATAAACAACGCCACTATCTCCGAAAAGAGAGATCAATGTCCCGGCAGCCAGAGAAGACGCCGTAATATTGACGATGTTATTTCCCAACAACAACCCGCCAATCATGCGTTCCTTGTTGCTAAGAATTTTGTTCACCAACGCTGCTTTTTTATCTCCGTCTTTCTCGGCGGAATGCATACGTGCCGAAGACACCGCTGTCAGGGCCGTTTCAGAGCCGGAAAAAAATGCTGATAAAATAAGTAAAAAGAAAATCACTACAAGTGAGATAATAATGCCTGTCGTCATTTTAACGCATGGACTCCTCAAGAATATTTTTAACAGTTTCAGTAGAAACGCCGGCTTCAACAGCGGCGCTACCGATACGACGCAAGACAATAAATTTAATGCCATCCACTCCGGCTTTTTTATCCTTATGCATCGTCTCTATAAGCTCGTCCGCAGTCACGGGCTTTTTAAATGGGATATTACGAATTTCAGTCATCAAACCAAGACCACTCAAATGATTATAAATACGATTCACATCATCTTGTACAAGATACCCCAAACGCTGAGACAAACGCGCCGCAAGAACCATACCGACGGACACAGCCTCACCATGAAGAAGAGTCCCGTCATATCCGGCAGCTGCTTCCAAAGCATGGGCAAAGGTATGACCAAAATTAAGAAGCGCACGAAGCCCACTTTCCTCTCGCTCATCTTTATGAACGATTTCAGCCTTCATGTGACAACTGGTTTCAATAGCACGCATAGCCTCTGCCGTCTCACCGGAAAGCATCAACAATCCATGTTCTTCCAACCACTCAAAAAAGCCCTCATCAGCAATCAATCCGTATTTAACAATCTCCGCATAACCCGACAACCATTCACGTTTTGGCAAAGTCATCAACGTATCAAGATCAATAACGACAGAACGCGGCTGATAAAAAGCACCGATCATATTCTTTGCGGATTTGGAATTGATCCCTGTTTTACCACCGACAGAGCTATCAACTTGAGACAAAAGCGTGGTCGGAACCTGAATAAAATCGATCCCACGCAAAATTGTGGCCGCCGCAAATCCGGCGAGATCGCCAACCACGCCTCCACCCACAGCAATGATAAGAGAGTCACGTTTGACACCACTTTCAATCATCCATTCCAGTACAGCCTGATACCGCTCGAAAGATTTAGTTTGCTCACCGGGAGCCAACTCCATAACCGAAACCGATTTCATAATGGGTTTCAAAATCTCCTGAAATTGATCAGTGATACGCTCTCGCACATTATAATCCGTCAGAATAAATGTATCGCGACCATGCAGCTCATGAGGCAACCATAATTCAGGTTCTTTCAAAAGACCGCTGCCGATAAAAATCGGATAACTCCGGTCAGAAAGTGAAACTGTCATGCAAAGCGCATCAGGAACAAATTCTTCTTTCTCTTTTTCGGTAGCATGTGAATAGAGATATTCTCGAATTTGCAAAAGAATGCGATTGGTCATTTCTTCAGGAGTTAGCCCGTCATCCAAAGCATGAACATGAGCCTGAGCATAAGAGCTACGCCGCTTATCAAGAAGCATTTGCAAAACCTCTTCCGGATCGCCATGCTTTAACAACGGGCGATCTCCACCGGCAGTACGCTCCACCAAAAGAGGAACCGAGGCATCAATCCAAAGGCATAAGCTTCGCTCTTTAATCGCCTGCGCCGTTTCTGGGATCGTAATTCCGCCCCCTCCTGAGGAGATAACACACGGCCCATTCGCCAAAAGATGCTTGATGGTTGTACGCTCCAGATCACGAAAAGCAGGCTCTCCGTCTTCGCTAAATATATCGGAAATAGATTTACCCACAGAGCGGACAATTTCATCATCGGAATCATAAAACGTCCATCCGAGTTTGGCCGCCAATTGCCGCCCGACAGTCGTTTTCCCGACTCCCATCATCCCGACCAGAACAATCGGTTTCTTCAAAAGCTTTTTAACGTCTTCAAGACAATGCTCAATCTCAATCATGGGCAAGAAAATAAATGAAAAACTCTACTTCATAAAGCGAATTTCATCGTTATAATGGCAAAATCCTGTATATTGCAGACATTAACTATAGAATCATTGGGAGAAAACACGATGAAGCTCTTCAAAACCTTGCTAGCCCTGATTATTTTGGCAGCCATCGGCGGAGGAATCTATCTGGGAACAGCAGACATAAATATTCCTCAAAAAACAGTCGTCATTGAAAAGACCGCAGAATAAATCCTGAAATTAGTGCACATGAAACCATCCACGTCCCTTTTACTGACCTTCTTGTTTATTTTTCTGATTGCAGGAGATTCGACCGCAACACGCGCAGAAGAGATTCTGGAACCCTCAACAGTAGAAACCCAAGCAGATAACCCTGAAAATCAGCAAGAGATGGAGCATCCGGAAATCCGCCCGACCCAGATTCTGCCTAGCAAGATTAAGCCTGTTCAAGATCAGACAGCGCATGGAGAAGGCCTGTCCAAAGCTGCACCGGATTTCCAGACAGCGCACACAGTAGAATCAATAGAGAGTCTGGAACATTTAACGATTCCTCCCCTTGATAAAGAATTTCAGCCCGATGAAAGTTGGAACGATTTATCCCGCAAAGAGCTTATCGAGCAATTTACAAAACTTAAAGCCTCGGATACGCCTCTGGAAAATCGCGCAAAAAGCCTAGATACTATCCGCACAGTCAATTATTTCAGCGGCTCCCCGCCTGAAGAAGCCCCAACAGCAAAAGAACCTGACATATACTCCCTGCGCCTTGAAAAACTGTTGGAATTCGGTGATTTCGAAGGAGTAAATGCTCTGTACTCCCAAAATGATAACCAGCCCCCCACAAGTTTGGCTGCAAAAGCAGGTATACTCTCACTCTTTTGGAATAAATCTTTTGCATTAGGCTGTCTGGAATACAAAGCAATGCTCCCTCAATATTCAGAAGAGTCCAAAACCGACCAGTTTTGGACCAAAACAGGGATTTTCTGCGATGCACTCTTAAGCCCTGCCTCAGGAGATGCCTCCACGAATACAGACGAAGACGACCACCTCTTTATAAATACCTCACGGATATACCTCACCGCCCAAAACATAAAGCGCCCCGAGAGTATCGAGGACTTGGATAAATTAGGAAAAATAGATGTTCTTGCCCTCGGCGGAGCTGGCCAACTTAGTCAAATGCTATCAGATAAAGCCAACGGTTCCACTGAAGACCAAGAATCTTTAAGTAAACTCACCCCATCTACTCTTGCCCTATGCTCAAAATTTGGCACAAGCGACACGTTCGTACAGCAAAAATTGGAGCAATTGGTTAAAACAAAGCCTTCTCCAGAATTCCAAGAAACCCCAGAAACTCAAGACGTCAATTTCTCAGAAAATCTAAATGAGAATGATTCAGAGGAAGCTTCCTTATATCCAGACGAATCAAGGACAACGGATCTTCAAGAAAAATCTGAAAACTGAGACAAAAAGAGGCCAACAATTCACAATAATAAAGTTATACCCATAAAATTATAATTTTTTTTTGCACTGCAAACACCCTACTTAGGGCACCTGACATTCAGCAACCCCTAGAAAACACTGGAAAATACTAGTATTTCGAACTTACGCCTATACTTTCAAGTAGCAAATTACCGTCTTATGTTAATATTTTTAACTTGACAGAATTTTGCAATTATGTAATGCATAAGCCTAACATTCTGAGTAGCCTGATTAAGATGACCAAAAGAAGTCATCTTTTCAGACGGTTTTTGAAAGTTTGAATAAGAATAATGCTGATAATTTAAGGCATATAGGTGACGCCCTATTGCTCTCAAAGCAAAAATATTCAATACTCTCAATTCTGTGGGGTTGAGTGTTAACAAATAATCCGGTCAGAAAGCCGGAAATAATACTGGAGAATAAAGGAGAAAAACGATGGCTCGTCCAGGACGTCCGGCTATGCCGAAACCAACACTGTCAAAGACAGTAGACTCATTTCTAGATATGCTCACCACCGAACGTGGAGCAGCACTAAACACTCGTCATGCATACTGGCGTGACCTTGCTGATGTCAGCTTGTACCTGCGTAATTCAAAAAGCAAAGAAATCGATGTGGCCACCACAGACGACCTGAAAGCTTACCTCCAGGATTTGAGCAACAAAATCCACGTCAAAGGACAAAACAAAAACCAAATCGCAGTCCGCACAGTTGCACGTCGCCTTTCCGCTCTACGTCAATTCTACCGTTATTTGGTTTCCGAAAACATGCGCGCTGATGATCCTACATCCGGAATCGAAAGCCCGAAACAAACCCGCACCCTGCCAAAAACACTGAGCGAGTCAGAAGTAGACACACTCATTAAAGTGGCTGGAGAACAAGGCGGAGCAGAAAGCCAGCGCTTGGTATGCTTGCTTGAACTTCTCTATGCGACTGGTTTGCGTGTTTCAGAACTCGTAGGTTTGCCAATGTCTGCAATTGCAGAAGGCAACCAGTTCATTATGGTTGAGGGTAAAGGCGGACGTGAACGTATGGTTCCTCTGTCCGAATCAGCTCAAAAAGCTTTGGCAAACTACTGCGATCTACGCGGTCAGTTTATCTCCGGAGAAGAAGCTGGTCGTCAATCCAAATGGCTCTTCCCGTCCAGAACATCTGACAGTGGTCACTTGACCCGCCAGCGTTTTGCCCAATTGCTGAAAGATTTGGCACGTGCTGCAAAAATCGACGAAGATCGTGTATCTCCGCACATTCTACGTCACGCTTTTGCAACTCACTTGCTCAGCAACGGTGCAGATTTGCGCGCAGTTCAAAAAATGTTGGGTCATGCGGATATCGCAACCACCCAAATTTACACCCATATCATTGGGAAAAAGCTCAAAAAAACCGTAGAAGAGGCACATCCTCTCGCTGGCGAAGCACAAGAAGCTTAATTGGAGCCTCAATTTATAAACAACTATTATTGAAATCAGGCAGGTCGTATTTGTATCGATCTGCCTGATTTGCTATGGTGCAGCAGAATAAAGTCAAAAAAGGAAATAGAAAATTATGCATGCCTTGGAATTTGAAAAGCCGATTGCAGAACTTGAGGGTAAAATTGCAGAACTGCGAAACATGAGCAGCAGCAAAGATATCAGTATTGCCGAAGAAATTTCCCGTTTGGAAACCAAAGCGGAAAAGCTAAAAGTGAGCACCTACGGCAAACTCACACCGGCTCAAAAAGTTATGGTTGCGCGTCATCCTGAGCGTCCGCACCTGTGCGACTACATTAAGGGTTTGATTACAGACTTCACGCCACTTGCAGGAGATCGCGCATATGGAGAAGACGACGCTCTAGTCGCAGGTCTAGGACGGTTTAACGGCCGCTCTGTTGTTATCATGGGACAAGAAAAAGGCAACGACACAGCAAGCCGCATCAAGCATAACTTCGGAATGGCTCGACCAGAAGGATACCGCAAAGCCATTCGCTTGATGGAAATGGCAACTCAATTTCAACTGCCCGTTCTCTCCCTTGTGGATACAGCAGGCGCATACCCGGGGGTAGATGCAGAAGCCCGCGGCCAAGCTGAAGCCATCGCTCAATCTATTGACTCTTGCTTGAGACTTCGCACCCCAATGATCTCAACAATCATCGGCGAAGGAGGATCAGGCGGCGCAATTGCAATCGCAACAGCAGATCGCGTTTATATGTTGGAGCATTCAATCTATTCCGTGATTTCTCCGGAAGGATGCGCATCAATTCTTTGGCGCTCTGCCCAACAATCGGAAGAAGCGGCAACGGCTCTCAAACTCACAGCTCAAGATTTGCACGAACTAAAGCTAATCGATGGAATTATTCCTGAACCTCTCGGAGGAGCTCACCGGGAAAAGCAAGAAGCTATCGCCGCAGTCGGACAGCAAATAGAAAAAGGTTTGCTAGAACTCAGCCCATGGGATTCCGAACGTCTGGTCAAACGCCGCCGTCAAAAATATTTGGCAATGGGTCGCATATAAAGCGCCATATAAAAATACAAAAAAGCAAAATCCCCTCTAACGGGGATTTTTTTATACCAAAATTTGAATCAGGCTCTCTGACGTAACATCTCATCACTCACACGCGCTCGCGCCATCATGCACTCGAAATTACCATGCCGAACGCGAATATGACCGTCTTCCGTTGAAGCCGCTCGATAATATAAAAGGAGAAAAACACGAATGGCGGCAGTCAATGTGCTCTCTTTAACCTTGCGCAAATAGATCAAAGAACAGATATTGTGAATACTGGTCCCCTCGCGACGTGAGACATCAAATAAAGCATCCCACATCTCCGGCTCTAAACGCACAGAAGTTCTGCGCCCAAGTACGGTAATGTTGCGACTAACTAGCGTCGATTTAACCTCGTCAAGCTCCTCTTCATCAAGAGTGTCATGTTGAAAATCGCTAGAGTTACTACTGAGATTATGGTCACGATACATGGCTAACTCCTATTGAATACATCCTTAAGTATATTCAATGGGAAAAATAAAATCAACCATTGGTTTAATTATATTTTTAAATTTCGTTTATGAGCCTGCTCTAATGTTAAAGTTTTAATTTTCAGCGCATGCAATCCATTTTCAATTTCTTCATTCAAAGCCTCATAAACCAGCCTATGCTGATCAGGCAAAGTCTTACCCACAAATAAATCGGTCACAATAACGACCTCGATATGAGATCCCCCGCCATCACGATATCCGGCGTGGCCGTGGTGCTGCTCGCTAAAATCCACAACTTCAAGATAAATAGGTGAAAAAACTTGAGTTAATCTATTGATTATCCGCTCACGAACTGACATTTCTTTTGATCCTTTTCACCCTTTTATCTTATCATAAAAAGAGTATGCCTAAGATATTTTTAAAACCGAATTCCCCCGACTTTGCGGACTCGTTCGAGAGGAGCCGCCCGAAGGATCGTACCTGCGATATGCCGGAATGCAAAGAATGCGGAGAGTTCAAAGCCCCAAAAGACAGAGGATTAAAGGAATATTATTGGTTTTGCCTCCCTCATATACAAGAATATAACAAGGCATGGGACTTCTTTTCCGGCATGTCCCCTGCTGATATAGAACACCATATCAATACCAGCACTGTCTGGGATCGCCCGACAAGGCGCTTTGACAATATGGCAGCCGCCGCAGAAGCTCTAAAAACAAAAGCATGGCAAGCCTATAACTTTACGGACGATGAACCTTCAAAAGAGAGAACCTCTTCCTCTTATTCCGGTCAAATCTCCCGCAATACACCGGAAATGGAAGCGCTAGCAATTATGGGGCTAGAGCCGCCAATTACTCTCGACGAGATAAAGGCCAAATACAAGATTCTGGTCAAAAAGCACCATCCCGACCATATCGGCCAAAACAAGGAATCCGAAGACCTCTTGAAGAAAATCAATATGGCCTATACAGTTCTAAAACTGGCGTATCAGAAGTTCGAAGACCTCCCCGACCTCTCCTGATATAGCGCTCCTGATATGAAACAAAACCGTAACAACGTAAAAAGACTACAAAAATGAAATATATATTTCTGCTACTTTTATTTTTTATTACACATGCAACCGAGAAAGCCCATGCCAATGAACGTTCAGATTCTGTATTTGATCGAGTGAACGAAACAAAAACCATTCGCTGCGGATACCTACCCTACGAACCATTTATCACTGTTGATCCTACTTCAGGAAAAGTCGGGGGTCTAACTCATGATTATCTGGAAGAAACAGCGCAAAGAAATGGTTACAAAATAGAGTGGACACAAGAAGTTAATATCGATCAACTGGTTCCCCAAACAGAGGCAAAAAAAATTGATGTCATGTGCCTCCCCTGCACTCCCGATCATGTATGGGAAAACATGCTGGACTTTCCGGCATTTCTCGGAGCACTGCCCTATTACGTCTACGTAGCGAAAGATAGCACTCTAACCAAAGAGCAGTTGGAAAAATCAAAATTTGTTACACTGGATGGCTATGCCCTAACCGATATCACACACACCGCCTTTCCTGAAGCAACATACTCTAGCCTACCCCAGACAGCATCAACAGCCGAATTTTACGATCAATTAAAATATAGGAAAGCTGATGCAGGTGTAAATGAAGATATATCAGCTATGAACTACATAAAGAACAATCCGGACATCATCAAACGCTTCTCTGATGATCCGGTTATATCTATGCGGATGTTTCTGGTCTCTAAAAAAGACGACAAAAGAATGACTGATTTTCTGGATCAAACATTCACTATAGACGCCCCTCAAAACATGGAAACTATAAAAAAATTAATGAGTGAGTACAATATAACCACAGAGACTTTTCTGCTGGGCGACCAATGCAAGAACCGAACTGAAACAGAAAAAGGCGGAAAAATCTGTCTAACGACTACAACAGATGAAAGTAAAAAATAATGTCGAACATTAATCAAGAACCCATGGCAATGGCCTTTGACGTTACGTCACTAACACCGAATAACCCGCGCCATATATCAATACCCGACAAAATGTACAAAGTTCGCGAGACATTCGGTATTGATCTGGATTGGGAAGTTCCCGGTTTCGGTCATGATATGCCCAACATCCCTCTGAAAGATGAAACCTATCAATTCGACCATGATACGACCATGGCGCTTCTGGCTGGCTTTGCCTTTAACCGCCGCGTCATGATTCAAGGCTTCCACGGGACAGGGAAATCCACCCACATCGAACAAGTCGCAGCGCGCCTCAACTGGCCTTCTGTGCGGATCAACTTGGACAGCCATGTCAGTCGTATTGATTTACTTGGGAAAGATATGATTGTCCTCAAGGAAGGAAAACAAGTCACCGAATGGAAAGAAGGTCTTTTGCCTTGGGCCATTCAAAACCCTGTCGCCCTGACATTCGACGAATATGACGCAGGCCGCCCCGATGTGATGTTCGTGATACAGCGTGTGCTTGAAGCCGAAGGGCGCTTGACTTTGCTTGACCAAAATCAGGTTATCCGCCCGCACCCAGCCTTCCGTTTATTCGCAACAGCCAACACAATCGGTCTAGGAGATGCGACAGGACTCTATCACGGAACACACCAATTGAACCAAGGTCAGCTCGACCGCTGGAACATTGTCTCTGTTCTCAACTATCTACCGCATGACGTCGAAGTCTCTATCATCAAAGCCAAAAATCCGGACTTCACAGATGAGGAAATCAGCAAAATGGTCAACCTCGCCTCCCTCACCCGCGAAGGGTTCAAAAACGGCGATCTTTCAACCCTGATGTCCCCAAGAACAGTTATTAGCTGGGCGGAAAACACCAAGATTTTCGAAAACCGCGAAATGGCATTCAGACTCAGCTTCTATAATAAATGCGATGAGCTGGAGCGCCCAATCCTCAACGAATATTACCAACGTTGCTTCGGCATGGAATTAACTGAGTAGAATTTATATGACAGCATTAAAAGAAAAATTTAGCAGAAATTTTTATTTAGCCATGCTGACATTAGCTTGGGGAGCGTTTGCCACCTTTACACTTTCAGAGACAGGTAGAGAATATTTTTCCGAAGAATTTTATTGGAATATTTTAGGCCCCATAAGCTTCATATGGTTCACACTTCTGATTTTTATAACGGATAAATCAGAGCACACAAAATTCAGGAAAAATCTCTATTACATTGGCTCAGTAAACACTCTCTTTGCAATTGCAATAGTTTATGCACATTTTCGCTTCGAAATAATATCTACTAATTTATTTTTCTACCTAATAACTTTTGCTGCTGCAGTATTTATAACTGAATTTATACTCTTCAAGATTGGCTTCAAACAATTAAATAAAACTAAGGACTAGCTTTTTTTGAACAACTCGGACGACATAGAACAATTCAAGGATGCGCAGGCTGCAACCCTGCGCGCGCTTGCTGGCAAAAAAACAGTCGAAGTTCAATACTCCCCCGCAGAAACCATATCCAAAAAACTATCGATCCAAACAGACAATAGAGCACGCCTATCCATCCCGCCAATAAAACTCGACCAAAAAGATAAAGATGCCGCCAGAGGCGAAACAGACGCCGAAGGCCTGCGCCTAAAATACCACAACGCAAAACTCCATTTAAATCGCGCCCCTAAAGACGATCGCGCCAAAGCTGTCTACGATGCAATGGAAACAGCAAGGATAGAATCTCTCGGCTCAAATGGCTATGACGGTATAAAACAAAACCTGAATGCATCCCTTGAAAAGAAATGCACGCAACTTGGCTACCACCAACTCCAAAGCCGTCGCAACGATACATTGGCAGACGCCCTCCATGCCCTAGTGCGCTCCGAATTATCAGGCACACCACTTCCTGAAAACGCAGAACATCTGGTAGATCTCTGGAAAGACTGGATCAATGAAAAACTCGGAGACAATTGGCAAAACCGACTAATGCACGCCAGCCATAATCAATCAGCCTTCGCTCAAGAAAGCCGCAACATCATGCGCCGATTGGAACTCCTGAGTGGCGAAGATGGCGAGGACACAGAAGAAAATTCAGAGCAGGACAATCCTGATAATATTGATGAACCATCCGAACAATCCAACGAACAGCAAGATCAGGATCAAGATACGGACGAACAAGATACAACTGACGAAAGCTCTGATGAAAGTCAGGACACAAATCCTGATGAATCAGAGGGCGAACAAGATCTAGCAAGCGAACATCAAGACCAACAAGACTCTCATCAGGAAAATCAGGATGATTACCAAGATCAGGCAGAAATAAAGTCAGACACGCCACACAAAGAAACATCACACGGAACAACATACACCATCTATACAGCACAATATGATGAAATCATTAAAGCCGAAGACCTCGCGGACACAGAAGAACTTTATCGTCTTCGCGCCCTTCTGGATAAGCAGCTCACTCATATGCAGCCGCTTATTGCAAAACTGGCCAATCGCCTGCAACGAAAACTCCTCGCGCGCCAACAACGCTCCTGGCTCTTTGATTTGGAAGAAGGATATTTGGATACAGCGCGCCTTGCCCGTGTCATTGCCAACCCATCAATTCCCCTGACGTTCAAACAGGAAAAAGAAACAGAATTCAAAGACACAATTGTAACTCTCTTACTCGATAATTCAGGTTCAATGCGCGGCCGCCCAATCACCATAGCAGCCATGTGCGCAGACATACTGGCAAGAACACTCGAACGATGTGCTATAAAAGTAGAAATTCTGGGGTTTACCACCAGATCATGGAAAGGTGGAAAATCACGCGACCTCTGGATTGCCAATTCTCGTCCCGACCTCCCCGGACGTCTTAATGATCTTCGCCACATCATTTACAAGTCAGCAGACCAACCCATGCGCCGCGCCCGCAAGAATTTAGGGTTGATGCTCAAAGAAGGCCTTCTCAAGGAAAATATTGATGGCGAAGCTCTTGTCTGGGCTTATAACCGCTTGGCCGCTCGATCAGAAGAGCGAAAAATCCTGATGGTTATTTCAGATGGAGCACCAGTCGACGATTCAACTCTCTCGGTCAATCCCGCCAACATATTGGAAGAAGATTTGCGCCATGTCATCAACTGGATAGAGACCATCGGCAAAGTCGATTTAACCGCCATAGGAATAGGCCACGATGTCACAAGATACTACGAACGCGCCATAAAAATATCCGACGCCTCCGACCTCGGCGAAGCCCTGATTACAAACCTGTCTGAGTTGTTTGAAAAGTAAACAAAAAACACCACATCTAAACAATCAACTCAAGAGCAATCTGCGGATGCCAGCCATAATACTGTCGATTAATCATCTCAGGAGACTCTGATTCTTGATGAAATTTTTCAAGATAAGCCTGAGCATCCTCAACACTAAAGAAGAAAGGGGGAGTTTCAACTGAGTAAGTAATTGAACTAACAATCTTACCAACAGCCTGCTCCATATTCATCTCAAGAATTGAGCCCTCATCACCATCAGATAAATCAACCATGTAAAAGTATTCATTCTGAGACGACAACATCTGTGCTAAAATTGGAACATCAGTCTCAATAACACCCTCACTATTACGACTTACAACAATAACTGGCAACACACCACCAACCACACTGCATGTCTGAAAATTTGGAAAATCAGTCGCGTGCGCTATAACCAACGAACGATTCCGATTCAAGACATTATATATCCCGCCGCGTAAAGTACTGTATATATCGCCCGAGCCAGCATCAACAAACAGAACCTTCTCATGTACATCTGCATTATAAATACCATTAAATAAATCCATTAGCTTTTTCTCAGCAATAGCATCACCAATCCTCACGCTAAAATCATCGCCGCCCCCCCAACTCAGGGAAAAATTGTGAGGCATTACATTCTTTACCCGTGAAACCGTTAACTATACCATTACTAATAACAAAATTTTGGGGCGCATTTCCCTGAACTATCAAATCTTTATCTGCATCCAGAAACGGACGCGCCGCATATCCTGCAACAAGACAAAAAGCAGCTACAATTGCCGCAGTCGGAGTTTTTATATTCTTAATCATTTAATCCTCTATTGTTTCCGACATTATGTATATTACATTTATAAAAGTTACAAGTTTTTTTAAGGCCTAATTCATGTATAACTAATCATCAAATAACAAAACCGATAAATTACAACACATTAAGAACACTTAAATGAGCAAACAAATCTATAAACCGCGCCCCGTAACAGGCTTCCCCGAATGGCTTCCCGAGGTTCGCCTTGTCGAACAACGCTGGATGGATCATATCCGCCGTACATTTGAATCCTATGGCTTTTGCTCAATCGAAACCCCGTCCATCGAAGAATTGGACGTCCTCCGCGCCAAAGGCGAAGTCGATAAAGAAATCTACGTTATTGAACGTTTGCACAAAGACGAAAACGAAAAAGGAGACACGCGCCTCGCCCTCCACTTTGACCAAACGGTTCCCTTGGCAAGATATGTCGCTCAACATTTCAACGAGCTGGACTTCCCGTTCAAACGCTATCAAATGCAAAAAGTCTGGCGCGGCGAACGCCCTCAAGCAGGTCGCTTCCGTGAATTCTACCAATGCGATATCGACGTCATCGGCGTGGACAATGTTCCGATCCATTTTGACAGTGAACTCGCCGCCATCATGGTTGACATTTTGCGCGGCCTCAATATCGGCCCGTTCCAAATGCAAATCAGCAACCGTAAAATTCTGATGGGCTTGTGCGCAGGAATGGGAATTGAAGACCCCACCCCAGTCACCCGAGCCGTTG
Organism: Alphaproteobacteria bacterium; assembly: GCA_020442425.1. GTDB lineage: Bacteria > Pseudomonadota > Alphaproteobacteria > Micavibrionales > Micavibrionaceae > UBA1573. Next base: position 16,474 of record JAGRKB010000016.1, read on the forward strand.
ATAAAATCGAAAAAATCGGAAAAGACGCAACTAGTATTCAGCTCCAATTAGAGATGAAATTAAAAAATATAAGCGATTATGAATCCAAAGCAGAAACCATACTAAAATTTGCATCCATCAAAACCACAGATACAAGCTTTGTCGAACAAGTTATCGCTCTCGGAATAGAAAACGAAACACTGGCACAAGGTCTGGCAGAACTGGCATCTGTCATGGATCACCTCGCCCACGTTGAAACAGGTTTCGTCGTTGCCGACCTCTCAATTGTTCGCGGTCTCGATTACTACACAGGCACAGTCTATGAAACCAAACTACTGGAAAACCCTAGCTTTGGGTCTATCTGCTCCGGCGGACGCTACGAAGACTTGGCGGGCAGCTACATCAACAAACACTTACCGGGTGTCGGAATTTCTATCGGTCTGTCCCGCTTGTTTGACTACATGCGTATTAATAATAAGCTCGATATAAGTGCAAAATGCCCAACCGATGTTCTGGTATGCTTGCCAAGCGAAGACAAACGCGCCCTCACAAATGAAACAGCCCGCACCCTGCGTGCAAAAGGCTACAATGTAGAAACCTATCACGCAGACCAGAAAATCAAGAAACAACTGGGCTACGCTGAAAAGAAAGGTATTCCGTTTGTATGGTTCCCTCCTTTTGAAGACGGACAACCCCACGAAGTAAAAAACATGACAACCGGTGAACAAACTCAAGCAGACCCGAAAAGCTGGGAGAAATAACTATGAACAAAATCCGTTTTGCAGCTCTATCTCTTTCCCTGATCTGCAGTTCATTCGGAATCGCAAATGCCGAACCTTATGTTTACGCGCCTGACAATTGCGAAATGCGCATTGCTTTTCCGGAACAACCAACCATAGAAAAAAAATGTCAGGCCAATAAAGAAAAAGTCGATTGCCACGAAGTTCTAACTTACAAAAAAATAGCTCCGCCGGATGCTTCTGTTACCGTGCGCGTAACATGCGTAGAATATAACAAGGAAGATCTCGAAACTTATACCCCACCTGTCGTAGAGCAAACTCTGAACCAACTACTAAAAGATCAAGGATTAGAACCGTTCGATATCCAATCAGGAGAAGTCGGGGACATGCGCCGCTCCACAAGCCTAAGTATAGGGACGTCAGATGACGGCATCGCCTACATGTATTCAGGCCAAATCTGGATTGGAAAGACATCCCTCTTCACGCTCGAAGCGAATATGAAAGGGCCGGAAGAAAAATCTATTGAGGCAGATTTTGTATCGATTCTTCGTGAAACCTATCCAAAAAACGCTGAAAAAGAAAAAAACAAAAAGAAAAATCAGTCTGAATAAGATTTTATCTTCTCAACCATCGAGAAAAATCCATTTCGCCTATTGGGAGATAAATTTTTATCCAGACCTAACTGCTGGAAAACAGATTCAACATCTACCGACGCAATGTCTTTTGTCGGCATTTCGTTAAAGGTAATAAACAACAAAGCAACGAGACCCTTGACGATATGGGCATCACTATCTGCCTGAAACGTAAAAAACCCGCTGTTGACTTCGGGAATCATCCAGACCTTGGATGTGCACCCCTTAACCAAAAATTCTTCACGATGCAATGATTCTGGTAAATCGGGTAATTTTTTTCCCAAATCGATTAAAATTGAGTAACGTTCCTCCCAATCATCAATAAGAGAGAAAGTTTCCAATATTTCATCGAGGGTCATCATAAAAAATATACCTATAAATCTTTGAAATTACGCCCATTTGTGCTGGACTTGCCCAAAAGCTTATAATATCTTTCCCTAAGCGATGCAAATTCTCCCTTTGGCATACTCCACACTTGGGCAAACCATTCTGGTTCCTGTCCATCTTTCATTAAGACTTAGTGAATAGGATAGTCAAAAGAAGGGCTTGCACTGTGCGCTTTGCCTTGGCAGAGTACTAAGAGATGAGTCTAAACTAAATTACGTCGTAAGGATGACGCGGTAATGTCAAAAACGTCTGGAACAGAATCAAAGAATACCCTCTATTGCTCCTTCTGCGGAAAGAGCCAGCACGAGGTAAAAAAACTTATCGCGGGTCCGAATGTATTCATTTGTAATGAATGCGTTGAACTCTGTATGGATATCATCCGCGAAGAAGATAAAACACAGCTTGTAAAATCCGGCGAAGGTGTTCCAACACCAAGCGAAATCAGACACGTTCTTGACGATTATGTGATCGGACAAGATCGTGCAAAACGCGTTCTTTCTGTGGCCGTACACAACCACTATAAGCGTCTGCAAATTGGACAAAAAGGTGCGGAAGTTGAAATCAACAAATCCAACATCCTTTTGGTCGGACCAACCGGATCGGGAAAAACCCTTCTGGCACAAACTCTGGCTCGTATTCTGGATGTACCGTTTACAATGGCCGATGCAACAACCCTAACCGAAGCAGGTTATGTAGGGGAAGACGTCGAAAACATTGTATTGAAACTATTACAGAACTGCGACTACAACGTCGAACGCGCACAACGCGGTATCGTCTACATTGACGAAATCGACAAAATCAGCCGCAAGTCCGACAACCCGTCCATAACACGCGACGTATCTGGAGAAGGAGTTCAGCAAGCCCTGCTGAAACTTATGGAAGGAACAATTGCAAGCGTTCCTCCTCAAGGCGGGCGGAAACATCCGCAGCAAGAATTCCTGCAAGTAGATACCTCCAACATTCTCTTTATTTGCGGTGGAGCCTTTGCCGGTATCGACAAAGTCATCGCGATGAGAACCAAAGGATCAACATCCATTGGTTTCGGTGCAGACGTTCAATCTGCCGAAGAAAAACGTCCAGGCGAAATGATGCGCCAACTGGAAACAGAAGACCTCCTAAAATTCGGTCTAATCCCTGAATTCATTGGTCGTCTACCTGTCTTAGCAACTCTGGATGATTTGGATGAAGCAGCTCTTATCTCAATTCTAACAGAACCGAAAAACGCTCTGGTCAAACAGTTCCAACGCCTCTTCGAAATGGAAAGCACCAAGCTGACTTTCACTGAAGACGCTTTGTCTGCTATTGCGAAAAAAGCAATCGAGAGAAAAACAGGGGCTCGTGGTCTGCGTTCAATTCTCGAAATAATGCTGCTCGACACCATGTACGAAATCCCTGATATGGACGAAGTCGAAGAAGTCATCGTTAACGAGAAATCTGTCAATGATGGTGAAAAACCTGTCTATGTTCTTTCGGACTCAAAAAAGAAGAAAAAGAAGAGCAAAGATAAAGCCGAAGATTCAGAGGCCTCTAACGAAGCCGAAACAGCTTAAAAGCAAAACCCTGCACATTGCAGGGTTTTTTATTTTATGAAGGAATAAAGTCAAACCAATTAAATTGGTAACAAGAAACAAGGAACAACACATAGTGGACCTAAGATAGGAGCGCAATGACGCTGTGACAAAGTTAATTGGAAAGACTTAAAATACAAATTTTATAAACTAAGCCTTTTCTGCATCATAGACAAAGCGTCCTGATAATCGACCGCAAGAACAAAGGCAGCTCCCTCTTCTTCAAGCAACCCCATACGGGACAATAATCGTTTAGGCTGAGCCTGAACATTGCTTAAAATAACAAAGACACCTTTCTTACGGCAACGATCAAGAAACGTCCGCAAAGAAGCCTCTCCACTAGCATCCATCATGGGCACAAGCCCCATTCTCAAAATAAATATTTTCGGTGCAGGGTTAAGCTGCTCAACAACATCGATCAAACGCGAACCTACGCCGAAAAACAAAGGCCCACGCAAACGATACCCGACGACCCCATCTGGCAAATCCACACTGCCGGATTTATATCTCTGCTCAAAATCATCAAAATCATCTTCAACAAATTTCGTATGCTGGGACATTTGATGCATAAAGAGAATAGCCGCCAGAACAACGCCAACTTCTATCGCAACGGTTAAATCAACAGCCACAGTCAAAACAAACGTAATAACCATTACAATCTGCTCCCCGAAAGGCGCTTTCAGCAAATGGCGGATTTTTTCCTGCTCCGACATATTCCACGCAACAACCATAAGAATGGCTGCCAAAACAGCTAGGGGGATATAGGACGCCAAAGGTGAAAGGAATACCATTGCCAGTAGAATCAATACTGCATGCAACATTCCAGAAACGGGCGTTTTCCCTCCGGAGCGAATATTCGTAACAGTCCGAGCAATAGCCCCCGTTGCAGGCATACCTCCAAATAAGGGAGATGCTATATTGGCGATCCCCTGCCCAACCAACTCACAATTGGACCTGTGCCGCCTGTCAATCATTCCATCAGCGACAACCGCTGAAAGCAGAGACTCAATCCCTGCCAGAAAGGCAATAGTAAAAGCAGAAGGAAATAATTCTACCATACGCGCCACAGAAAAATTCTCCGGCAACGCAGGCATAGGCAAATGACTGGGAAGTTCACCAAAAGCAGACCCGATTGTCACAACAGGCAAATGAAAAAACAACACTGCGGCAGACGAAACAATGACTGCCATCAAGAACGCAGGCAATTGAGGGAAAAAACGACGCAAAGCGACAATAAAAATCAATGACCCCATCGCCAGAATAGTCGCAAATAAATTCAAACTGTCTTTAGCCCCCCAGAAGACCATCCACTTATCAAGGAAAAGCCCTGGAACCTTTTCTACCTCCAACCCGAAAAAATCCTTGATCTGGGAAGAAAAGATAATAACGGCAATACCGGCGGTAAATCCTGTAATCACGGGCTGCGGAATAAATTTTATCCAGTTTCCCAATCGTGAAAAACCGGCAACAACCAGCATGACCCCAGCCATCAAAGTTGCAATTAAAAGACCGTCATACCCGTGATTTTGAATTACATTATAAACGACAACCACAAATGCCCCTGTCGGCCCGCCGATCTGGACACGACTACCACCAAGGGCAGAAATAAGAAATCCGGCAATAACAGCAGTAATCAACCCTTTATCAGGCGTTGTACCCGATGCAATCCCCAATGCCATCGCCAGAGGAATTGCAACAATAGCCACGGTCAAACCGGCCAAAGCATCTGCCCGAAATAAGGAAAAGGAATACCCTTCCTTTAAAACTGTATAAAGTTTAGGAATAAAGAAATGCCACCAAGGGCTATGAATTTTATGCTGCATATATAAGAAAAACTAGGAAACGAGAGTCAGAATTGCTAAACCAGATCATATCAGTAGCTTGAACCATTGCCAACTCGGATAAATATTAAAAATATGTCAAAAAACACTCCGGAAAAAGAAAACCTTATTTTCAACTTATTAATCATACGTTATCATTTTCCACATATTCTTTAAGGAAACTTATTCAAAAATTACGATCGATCTTGGAGTTTTCAAATGTCCCATTCCGCAAAACTGATGCCTGAACCTAATAAACGTTACAGACTAATCACTCGCAGTGATATGGATGGTCTGGTCTGCGGAGTACTTCTAAAAGAACTTGGACTAATTGACGACATAACATTTGCCCACCCGAAAGATATGCAGGACGGCCTGATAGAAGTAGGCCCGGACGATATTACAACCAACCTCCCCTATGTTGAAGGCGTTTATATGGCGTTTGACCATCACGCGAGTGAAGTCTCTCGCGTAGGAGAAAAAAAGAACAATCACATCATTGATGAAAAGGCGCCATCGGCAGCACGCGTTGTATATGAGTACTTCGGTGGCAAAGAGCGCTTCCCGCGCGTACCGGACGATATGATGGCCGCAGTGGACAAAGCTGACTCTGCCGCATTTACCAAAGAGGATATCTTAGAGCCGCAAGGCTGGGAACTTCTATCTTTCCTGATGGATGCAAGAACAGGCCTAGGACGCTTCCGCGATTTCAGCATTTCAAACTATCAACTTATGATGCAGCTCATTGATTTCTGTCGCGAGCATGATGATATAGACGCTATTCTGGCTCTCCCCGATGTAAAAGAAAGAGTAGAGTTGTTTCAGGAACAACAACCAAAGTTCCGCGAACAAATCGAGCGTTGTGCCAGAGTTAAAAAGAACGCCATTGTACTGGATTTGCGAAAAGAGGATACAATCTACGCAGGCAACCGCTTTATGATCTATGCCCTATTTCCACACTGCAACATTTCAATTCACGTTCTGTGGGGGAAAAATAAGCAAAACACAGTCTTTGCAATCGGAAAGTCAATTCTGAACAAAGCAAGCCAAACCAATATTGGAGAATTATGCCTTTCCTACGGTGGAGGCGGTCACAACGCAGCAGGAACTTGTCAGGTTGATAATTTGAAAGCCGATGAATTGCTCAATGAAATTGTTAGCAAAATAAACAAGGACGGATAAAGGGGCGTTTTCCTATGCCCTCTCCCGTACTCTGCTGGTTCAGGCAAGATTTAAGACTAACCGATAACCCCGCATGGAGCGCCGCATGTCAGTCCGGCGCTCAAATACTTCCTGTTTATATTCTTGACGACACAAGTGCAAAAGACTGGAAAATGGGAGGGGCATCACGTGTTTGGCTACACCACTCCCTAAAATCACTGAACAAATCACTAAACGGCAACCTCTTGATCCTAAGCGGAAATGCCGAAAAACTCATCCCAGCACTAGCGTCCCAAATAAAAGCAGATAAAATCTTCTGGAACAGATGCTACGAACCTTGGCGCATAGCACGGGACACAAAGATCAAAGATATCTGCGAACAAAACAATGTAGGCTGCATCAGCTCAAACGGCTCTCTGCTTTGGGAACCATGGGAAATAAAAAAACAAGACGGCACTCCCTATAAAGTCTTTACTCCATATTTCAGAAAGGGTTGCTTATCCGCGCCTCCTCCAAGATCTCCACTACCATCACCCAAATTACCAAATTTCTTTCCGCATTCTAATGCATCAATAGACAATATTTTTGAAACGCAAAATCTCCTTCCAAAGCACCCGCATTGGGATCGCTCGATGATGAGCTATTGGAGCGTAGGAGAAACAGCAGCACAAAAGAAACTAAAAGATTTTCTTGAAAACAAACTTCAAGGATATAAAGAAGGAAGAAACTACCCGAAGAGAAATCAAACTTCACTTCTGTCTCCTCACCTTCATTTTGGAGAAATTTCTCCCAACCAGATATGGCACGCCGCCACACTTTTTGGACTAACAACACAACAAACGATCGATCTGGACTGTTTCCAGTCTGAACTGGCATGGCGAGAATTCTCGCATACATTACTCTACTACAATCCGACACTCGCCGAAAAACCTCTCAATCCAAAATTCGAAAACTTCGACTGGGCAGGTATAGATAATGAACAACTTGAACGCTGGCAAAAAGGCGAAACAGGATTCCCGATTGTGGACGCAGGCATGCGCGAACTTTGGGCTACAGGATACATGCACAACCGCGTACGCATGATAACCGCCTCATTCCTGATTAAAGACCTAAGATATCACTGGCGCGTAGGAGAAGAATGGTTCTGGGACACATTGGTTGATGCAAATCTTGCCAACAACGCTGCCTCGTGGCAATGGGTAGCCGGATGCGGCGCAGATGCCGCTCCCTATTTCCGCATCTTCAACCCAACGACCCAAGGCGAAAAATTCGACCTCGATCAAACCTACATCAACAAATGGGCGCCAGACTCCCATAAAATAAAACCGATGTTGAATCACAAGAAAGCACGTGAACGGGCGCTTGAATCGTACTCCAATTTATAATCTTTAAGAACCCTAGTTTTAAAAATTTATCTAATGGGATGACGCACTAACAAACCTATCATTTTTTGAAGATCTTTATCTTCTCTTTCTGCCTCAACATAATAATCATCAAAACTTTCTCTGACTTGAGAAATAGCGCTTCCGATTTGAACACCCTGAGAAATTGATAAGTTCGCAGCAATAACATTAAAAATTTTCCATGCTTCAGCTTGACCACTCACAAATTTCATTGGCGCTTCATATTGGCCTTTTTTTGTATTTTCTACATGGAAACCGCAACTCTCCACTTTACCTGAGTCATTAAGCATTATGGACAATTGTCTTTTTAAATTATCCTCACCAACATAACGCAAGAGCCAATGAGCTTTCTCGGAATTTTCTCCATAACGTCCAATAATTTCAGCAGCAATATTAAATCGAGTGCGCATATTTTTATCCCTCTTATAATTTCTCTGATGCGGTTATATACAAGATATAGTATTATGTCAATAAAAACTTGAAACCCGTATAGAAGAAGAATTGATGTTCTAATAACTTCATGGCACATATAGAAATTATGACTCTGTTACAAAAGAACATCGGCATTTTTGCCCCTTCCAGCTCCATAATCCCGCAAAAATTCGAAGCTGGGTTAAAAATTCTGCATGATCACGGCTATAAAACTCTGGTTCACCCACAAACCTATCTGGGCGCAGGCGATGAAACTCAACTCGCAGGAACCACAGCCGATAAACTAAAAGCCTATATCGATCTGTGCAATGACCCCTCCATCGATTTTTTAATGGCCGCTGCCGGAGGCAACCGAACCTGCTTTCTCTTGGAAGAAATTGCAAAACTAAAAAAACATAAACCCATCATGGGCTATAGCGATATAACGGCTCTATTGGGTCTCCATCATAAATTGGGCATTCCAAGCCTCTTTGGCCCAACCGTCCAAACATTCGCGCGCATGGATACTCACTATATCGAGCAAACTTTTGATATGTTGAATGCCACAGCAGGAAAACAGACAAAAATAAATCTTTCAGGCGCAGAAACATTGTCTGAAGACACCATAACCGCGCCAATTTTCGCGGCGACACTCTCTGTCTTGAATTGCCTCATTGGAACGCCATATATGCCGGATCTTTCAGGATACATACTTGTCATTGAGGATATTGGCGAAGAAGCAAGCTCGATTGATCGCATGCTGTGGCAATTATTATCAGTCACAAAACCTGCAGCACTTATTTTTGGTCAATTTGTTGACGGTGAAGAAACAGGCCGCCCTTATGGACAAACTTTGAAAGAAATTCTTTCAATGCATGCCGAAAGAACCAAAATCCCGACATTATACAACACCCCCATAGATCATTATGGTCGCATTTTCCCGATTCAATGCGGAAAAACCGCAACACTGGACGCGACAAACCGCATCTTGATTTTATAAGAAAAATTCCCTAAAAAGCCTACAAATTGACCAAAGAGGTTCGAAATGACATTTGTAGTGACCGATATCTGCATCAAATGCAAATACACAGACTGTGTTGAAGTCTGCCCAGTGGACTGCTTTTATGAAGGGGAAAATACTCTGGTCATCCATCCGGACGAATGCATTGACTGTGGCGTCTGCGAACCTGAATGCCCGATTGAAGCTATCGTACCGGATTCCCACCCCGCCGGTCAGGAATATCTTGAAATGAACACTAAATATGCTCAGGAATGGCCAAATATCACCCGCAAAAAGGAGCCAATGCCAGAAGCCGAAAAATTTAAATCCGTAAAAGACAAATTCAAACAATTCTTCTCGACGAACCCCGGGCAAGGCGACTAAACCCCGCAAAAAAGCCCATTTCCTTTTCATATTAAGGAAATGTAAAGAAAAATTTGAAAAATCCTGAAATTCTGCTATACTCCCTCCCATGCTGAAGCGATGAGCGAGATACAGGAGTGGGCAATTAGTCTATTAAACACTCCTTAAAAGTCCGTCAATGACAAAATTCATTGTCGAAACAAGCAAAATTCGTGTGCTTACATTCATGGACGATCGGCAGGATCGACACAGTGTTAGGTGTCTGCCGAATGTTCGACTTAAACCGATATGCAAAGAAAAGGGCGTAAAGGAATGAAAAAGAACGAAAAATCCACAAAAACAAAAACGAAGAAAACAACAGCGGCTCCAAAGGCTGTGAAGAAAACTTCGACGACTAAGACGGCTTCAGCAAAGAAAACCGCGACAAAGACCGCCGCAAAAAAACCTGTGGCAAAAAAAGTAACAAAAACAACCGCAACCAAAAAACCGACGAAGGCCAAAGTGACAACAAAAGCAAAAGCAACCACTACTAAAAAAGCCGCTTCAAAAACAACCGCTAAAAAAGTGTCTCCTGCAAAAGCAGCAAAACCGACAGCTAAAAAAGCAGCACCAAAAGCTGCTGTTAAAGCCGCTCCAAAAACAACCGCTAAAAAAGCGTCTCCTGCAAAAGCTGCAAAACCGGTAGCAAAAAAAGCAACTACGATAAAAGAAACAAAAAAGAAAACATCTGCAAAAACTACAGCAAAGGCCACTCCAAAAGCTGCAGAGGTTAAAGATGTTAAAAAAGCCACCCCTGCTAAAGCAGCGGTAAAAACAGCCACGAAATCTTCAGCATCTCCGATCATTGTAAAAATGCCGGAAAATCAGAACATGCCATCTATTTCTACAGGCGCAAATACTAAGGCTCAAAAAGTGGCCACCAAAATTGCGACCCAAAAGCTTTCGACCATGGCGCCAACATTGAATACTGTAAAACCGGCTTACCGCCCAATTCAGGTTATCAATAAGCCTTTGGCCCCTGTTCAAGCGGTTCGTCAAATGGCGCCAATCGAAAAGGATTCCGAAAAAGCTGAATTCAAAAAAGGCGATTATGTTTGCTATCCCGCTCATGGTGTTGGCGAAATCGAAGCTGTCGAAACCCAGATTATCGGGGGTATGGAAATTAAACTTTATGCCATCGCCTTTGAAAAAGACCGTATGCGCCTCAAAGTTCCTGTATCAAAAGCCCACGCCTCTGGCTTGCGCCGCCTATCATCAACAGGACGCATGGACGATGCTCTAAAAACATTGCAAGGCCGCGCTCACGTCCGCCGAGCCATGTGGTCTCGCCGTGCTCAGGAATACGAAACCAAGATCAACTCTGGCGACCCTGTATCCATCGCAGAAGTCTTGCGTGATTTGAAACGCAGCAACGATGACACCGAGCAATCCTACTCCGAGCGTCAAATATACCAATCTGCGCTGGAACGCTTGGCTCGCGAAGTCGCTGCCGTTGAAAAAATCTCTGAAGAGGCGGCAGCAGAACGCCTTGAGAATATGATCAAAGGCCGTAAAGCGCGCTCTGCAGCAGCAAAAGAGCAAAAAGAACAAAAAGAAGAACAAGCCGCCTAAACTTCAGGCACTTGTCCTTAAACCCTGAGATTGCAATTTCAAGGTTAAAACATGGTTCTTCTGGGAACGGGTTTCGCAAGAAACCCGTTTCTTAATACCTATATACAGCACGAAAGACTTAGGATATACTGTCGCAGTCTACGTTTTAGTGTGACTTTATATACAGCCTATGCCACCATGTGCCAAAGCCTTGTCTATACCGCCCCTCTAAAACATAAAGACAAAACAACTACTCTAACTTTTTTAATTAAGGATACAGACTATGGCTACCGGCACAGTAAAATGGTTCAACGGACAAAAAGGATTCGGATTTATTATTCCTGATGATGGCGGAAAAGATATTTTCGTTCACATATCTGCAGTTGAAAAATCAGGAATGAAAACTTTGGACGAAGGTCAAAAACTGGAATTTGATTTAGAAGAAAGCCGCGGAAAAACCGCTGCTGTTAACTTGCGTACAGCCGCCTAAATAATCGGCACACAACAAAGAATAAACGAAAGGGCCTCAATGGGCCCTTTTAATTTTTTCTAAACATGACAACTTCTTAATTAAGGCTGAGCATACAAAGCCGCCATATCACGTTGAATATTATTATCCAACGTCACGCCACGAGATTCCGCAACAGTAGGAGGTAGCGTAATAGCATCCCGTGCTGCTACAAACGCCTGAAGCTTCTCTGAAATAGGAACTCCGTTACCAATACCACTACCCAATCCTGCAT
>JAGRKB010000084.1 GCA_020442425.1 Alphaproteobacteria bacterium
GAACCACGGGTTTACCCGTGGGTATTTATGCGGCTTTCAAAGTCTTTATAATCTCTTCAATATGTCCGGGCACTTTAACCTTGCGCCAAACGGCAGAGATTTTACCGCTTTCGTCAATCAGGAAGGTCGCACGGTCAATCCCCATATATTTGCGCCCATACATGGATTTCTCGATCCATGTCCCGTAAGCCTCACAAATCGCGCCGTCTTCATCGGAAAGAAGCGGGAACTTTAAGCCATATTTCTCTTTGAATTTGACATGCTTCGCGACACTGTCTTTGGATACGCCGACAACTTTAACGCCCAACTTGTTAAAAGCCGAAAGATTTTCGGTAAAGGTGCAAGCTTCCTTTGTGCATCCGGGAGTGTCGTCTTTCGGATAAAAATATAGGACAAATTTCTCACCTTTAAAGTCCTTCAAGGATAATTTTGCACCGCTATCATCTGATGCAGAAAAAGCAGGGGCTTTATCACCGATTTCGAGTGTGCTCATGATATTTCCTTATCTATGTGTAGAGGTTGCGTCATGTTGCTTGGGGCATCACCCATGTAAGGTTTACAAACCAACCAAGCTTTTCCTATATGTTCGGTAGCAGCACATATGTGAGTGGCGGCCTGATTTAACTCAGTTGCCAATTTTATCCGCCCACGCTTTGCATCTTTCAGAGAATCGTCTTTAAGTTTCTGTGCCAGAAGACGCAGGAATTCTTGCAGTTGATCATATTTGAGGTTACCGAGGGATTTAGCCATAAATTCAGGTGTAGCAGAAAAAACACGATCCCAGTCAGGATGTTTTTCCTCTTGGTCTGATAAAGTGGGTGTGTGCTTCACTTCGGTCTCCTTGGGAACAAATGAAAGACAAAAATTGTGTGTTAATTGACGAAAATTCCCAGAAATCTATGCCTCGCGGGGAATATCTGATATTGTTTCCGTTATTCAAGATTAAACCTTTTTTGAGAAAAATGAAGCCCTCACTTAAACTAATTCGGAATGTTGTTGTTGATGTCTGTGAATTCGCAGGCCTAATGCTGTTATTTATCGGCGTCGGGATCGGATTCCTGATGTGGACTCTGTCCAAAGGTCCGGTGGATGTTACCTTTGCCAAGGAATACGTGAAGCCCGCCTTGGTGGATGAAAAGGCCCAAACGGAACTGAGCATCGGCGGCATTATTGCTGAATGGCCTGATTTGTCCGGCCCCCTCATTTTGGGGATCAGTGAAGTCAAACTCTTAGATGAAGGCAAAGAAATTTTGAACGTCCCGAAATTGGGCGTTCAACTCTCAACTTTTCCGTTGCTGGTCGGGCGGATCAACCCCGAAGCGATCATCGTAACAGATGCTGATATTAAACTCCTGCGCCATAAAGACGGCAGCTTCCACTTTCTTGTCACGTCCCAAGATAAACAAACGATAGAACAATCCAAAAGTGATACAATTGACGTCAAAGCAAAAGACATAGGCGAAAGCTTTTTTAAGGGCGGAAACCTTCCGGATTATCCGGCACTAAAACCTCTCTCTGATTTGGAAAAAGTCATAGTCAAAGATGCCCATATTGAAATTCTGGATGACATCAATGCGAGCAGTGCAAAAATTGACGGCGTAAATTTTTCACTTGAGCGCGAAAAAAATAAATTTTCTCTTTCTTTATCTTATTTAGAAATGCAAGACGCGACCGTCGAAGAACAGGCGACAATCACGTCAAAGCTTGATCTGGATTTGACCAAAGAAGATCAGGCAATCAATATCGACGGCACGATTGAAGGAATTAATGCAGCCTCCCTTGTGAAATGGGGCATCCCTGTTGAAATGCTGGAAGGTCAAAAATTCTATCTGAACGGCGCAGTCAAAGGGCAGTTGGATAAAGAGTGGCGTGCTGAAAAAATAACGGCAGAAATCTCTTCAGATAAAGGAACTCTTGACCTTGAAGGGCTGCTGGACACACCGCTAAGCTTTAGCAATCTTTCGGCGAATATTGAATATGATAAAGCGGCTGAACTGATAAAGATTGAAAATACACATCTGGACTTGAACGGCAAAACAATTGCGATTTCGGGAACGCGTGATATGTCGTCTGATGACAAGTATTTCATGGTGAACATGTCCGTCCCAACAGTCACGTTTGATGATATTCATGCTCTCTGGCCCGAGAATGCAAAAGATACGCTCTTCGCAGATTGGATGACCAATCGCCTGTCCAAAGGAATTGTCAAAGATTTGGAAGTGAGCATTCCTTTGAATGTCCACGATCTGGCGGATGTTCCTGCCGAACGCATTAAGGGAAAACTCTCTTTCACGAATTTATTCGCCGATTATCGCCCGCCGATGTTGCCTGTCGAAGGCGCGAGCGGCACAGCAACACTCGAAAACGATACGCTTGATATTCAGGTAGCCTCGGGAAATATTTCAACCCTAAAAATCAACAAAGGCAGTGTTAATTTCACAAAGTTGACGCACCCGAAAGATATCGGCGATGTAAAGATTGTGGCCGATCTGACAGGGCCGATTGCAGCAGCGCTGACCTATATTGAAAAAGAACCGATCTCTCTGGGCGAAAAAATCGGACTAAAACCTTCAGAGGTGAAAGGAACTGCCGATGTCAATGTCGTGGCAACGTTCCCGGGGCTTGCAGACCTATTGGCAGAACAAGTTGAAGTCACGGTCGATGCCTCAATGCGCGATGTTTATCTGCCGAAGATAGTAAAGGGATTAGACCTCTCGGGCGGGCCGTATAAGCTCAAAGTCGCAGGGCCGATGTTCGAAGTTGCAGGGCAGGGGCAATTATCAGGACGCGATATCGATCTGACATACTCCGAATATCTGGTGATGAAAGACGCCCCCTACAGCGCAAAAATAAATGCCAAACTGGTATCTGACGAAAAATTGCGCGATCATTTCGGCGTCAACCTCAAAAGCTTTGTTAAGGGCGATGTCCCGATTGAAATAGCCTATCTTGAGCCAAAACAAGGCACGGTAGACATTGATGTGAAGGCCGATCTGACCAAGGCGAATGTTTTCGTAACCCCGCTTGATTATTTGAAAAAGTCAGGTGTTGCAGGCACAGCAACCGCCACGGCCTTAATCAGAAAAGGGGACATTTCAGAGATTAAAAACCTTGATGTGGCAATCGGGAAATCCGTATCCGCCAAGGGCAATATTAAATTCGGCAAAGTCGGAAATGACTGGGACGTATCAAAGGTCAATTTCTCCAAAGTCAAAATAGACAAAGGCGATGATTTCTCGATGGATTTGACGGTCTCATCACCGAATGTCTATGACATTGCAATCAACGGGCGCAGCCTTGACGCTAGGCCCTTCATCGGAAAGAAGAAAAACGATTTCTCGAAAATTGACCCGACGGTGAATTCGACTGAACCGTCAGGCACGGCCGTCAATGCCGTTGTGCGTGTTGATCGTATGGTTGGCGGCGATGAGGATAACCAATATCTAATTGCGCCTGTCGTGACCGTTAAAACCAATAAGAACGATGACATCACCTATCTAGACGTAAAAGCGGCAACGCCAAAAGGAAAGCTATCCGTTTCAATGAAACCGAATGCCAATCAGGAAATGGAATTAACGGTTCTCTCGAATAACGCAGGAGAGGCCCTACGGGCACTGGACATCTACGATAATGTCCGTGGCGGTCGTTTAGAAATTCGTGGGCGTCAAATGAAGGGTGGTGGTATCAACGATATTGCAGGTGCCGCAAGAATAGAGGATTTTACAGTTGTTAAAGCGCCCGTTCTGGCGAAATTTGTAAACTTGTTCTCCCTTACTGGAATGGCGGAATTGCTGCAAAATAAAGGGATTGGCTTCGAAAAACTCAAATCAAAATTCGAATGGAAGAACCAAGGTGGAGAGCGTGTAATCAGCATAAAAGACGGTCGCACATCAGGAGCATCTATCGGTTTGTCATTTGCTGGAACAATCAATCAGACCAAGGGGATGACCAATCTGGAGGGGACGGTCGCCCCGATGTCCTCAGTCAACAGTATGGTTAGTAAAATTCCGTTGCTTGGAAAACTGCTCGGAGGGTCAAGCGGCAGTCTGATTGCGGCGACCTATACCATGAAAGGGCCAAGTGATGACCCGAGCGTCTTTATCAATCCGCTTTCTGTTCTGACACCTGGCTTCCTGCGCTCTATCCTGTTTGAAAATGAATCTGATTTTGATACGGATTTCGAGGACAATCAGACCAAAAGAAATAAAGCGACTGATAAGCCGCGTTATAATCAGTAAATATTTTAAAAGGTCGTCATCCCGTTGGTAACTTTCAGAGCAAGTTTCACACAAACGGGATCCAGAATTTTGTGCAGCCTAGCTGCACTTATAACCAGATCTCCAATCTGCATTCGGGCAGGCCTCATTTATTTGTCGGGGATGACAAACTAATGGAGCGCAGAAATCCGGATTAACGCGTGTTTCTTTTTACCCGAAGACACTTTGATATAGCCATCGCCTGTCATATCGGACAGGGTGACCAACTGCGCCCCGTCAGAAACAGACGCATCATTGATCTTTGCACCGCCGCCTTGAATAAGACGCTTGGCTTCTCCGTTGGTCGCAACCAATCCGGTCTCGCGCAACACATCAATGACACTGATCCCGTTCTTAAGCGCATCTTCAGGAACTTCAATGCTCGGCAAGTTGTCACCGACACCGCCTTGCTCGAATGTCTTGCGCGCGGTTTCTTCTGCCTCGCGTGCGGCTTGTTCATCATGACAGAGCTTCGTCGCTTCAAAAGCCAGAACCTTCTTGGCTTCGTTGATCTCGGCATCTTTCAATTGCTCAAGCTTTGCAATCTCGTCCATAGGAAGCGTTGTAAAGAGCTTGAGGAAACGCCCGACATCGGCATCTTCCGTGTTGCGCCAGTACTGCCAGTAATCATACGGGGCGTACATATCACCGCGCAACCAAACGGCACCGCCTTCTGTCTTACCCATCTTGGCACCTGAGGCTGTGGTCAGTAGTGGGCACGTCAGAACAAAGACTTCCCTGCCGTGTTTCTTATGGGTCAGATCAACACCGTTAATCATATTGCCCCACTGGTCAGACCCACCGATCTGCAATGTGATATTCTTGTCCTGATACAGGTGCATGAAATCATAGCCCTGCATAATCATGTAATTGAACTCAAGGAAGGTCAGGGGCTGTTCACGCTCCAGACGTAACTTAACCGAGTCAAAGGACAACATACGGTTGACGGTAAAACATGTCCCGTAATCGCGTAAAAACTCCATGTAATTGAGTTTCAAAATCCAGTCGGCATTATTGAGCATCGCGGCATCGTTTTTGCCCTCGCCATAGGTGATGAACTGGGAATAGCATTGCTTGATACTGTCAACATTGGCCTGAATTTCATCAGGCGTCAAAAGCGGACGGGTCTTGTCTTTAAAAGACGGGTCGCCGATCATAGCAGTCGCACCACCCACAAGTGTATAAGGCTTGTGACCAGTCTTTTGAAACCAGTGCATCATCATCACAGGAACCAAATGACCGATGTGCAAACTTTTGCCTGTCGGGTCAAACCCGCAATAAGCACTTTGGGATCCCGTAGCCAATTGGGCATCCAAACCCTCAAGGTTTGAACATTGGTGGATAAATCCACGTTCCGAGATTACATTCAAAAATTCTGACTTAAATTGGGCCATTTCTTCTCTACACTTTGTTTTTGCAAGCTTTTATGCTAGCAAATAGGCATGACTTTGCCAACCACTTTGCCAAAAATATATAAAGCCCTAGGGCTTATGTCCGGAACATCGCTGGACGGCGTGGATGTGGCCCTGATTGAAACAGACGGGCAGGGCACGGTTATCCCCCACGGGTTTTTATATGTGCCGTATCCTGATGACCTGCGCGCAAGTGTTAAAAAACATTTCGGAACAAAAGACCCGACACCTGAAACTAACGCCGCCGAACGGGAATTAACGCTCTTTCATGCTGAGGCTGTCCACAAATTTCTGACACAGGAAAATCTCGATAAAACCGATATCGATGTCGTGGGATTCCACGGGCAAACGCTTTATCACGCCCCCGATCACGGCTTCACGTGGCAAATCGGTGACGGCGCGCTTCTTTCTTCCGAAACAGGCATCACAGTCGTCAATGATTTCAGAACCAACGATGTGGCAAACGGCGGGCAGGGAGCACCACTCATGCCGATCTATCATTATGCGCGTGCACGCTCGTCCAACCTCAAACGCCCTGTGGCCATTCTAAATATCGGCGGTGTCTCAAGCGTCACCTATATCGACGGCAATGAAGAAGATTTAATCACTTTCGATTGTGGTCCCGGCAACGCATTGATCGACGACCTGATTTTAAAAATGACGGGCGAACGCTTCGACCGAGATGCAGGCTGGGCGCGTCAGGGGAAGGCAGATAGAGAAGTTCTGGATCGCTGGCTTTCACATGACTATTTTAAAAAGCCCGCACCGAAATCTCTCGACCGTGATGCATGGGATGTAAAGACCGTCTCCAACTTCGAACTCCAAACCGCCGCCGCAACCCTCACGTCTTTTACAATCGAAGCGATTGTGAAGGGGACAGAACATTTCCCCGAAATCCCGAAAGAATGGTATGTCACGGGCGGTGGGCGATTAAACCCCGCCATTATGGACGGCCTGAAAAACGCGTTGAAAGTTCCCGTCCACCCCGTCGAACAAATCGGCTGGAACGGAGACGCATTAGAAGCCGAAGGCTTCGCCTATATGGCGGTCAGAAAGCTGCTGGATTTGCCCATTTCCTTCCCCAAAACAACAGGCTGCCCCGCACCACTCACAGGCGGGAAAATTTTTCCGATAGTTGGATAATCGGATCATCCGGCTTTCCGGAGGTCAGCCTTAAGAGCCTTATGCTTTTTAATTTCTTTAAGAAGGGCGGTCATCTCGAAGGCGGCCAATCCGCGCGGATCAAACTCTCCGACCCCGAGACCTTGCATGATAGAGGATGCAAACGCGACACGATTTCCAAGCGTGGTTTTCGCCACAGAAATATTCATCCCGTCGAGCTTGTCACGGATCGTATCATTGAGTTTTGATTTTGGTGGAACACGGTTCATCACCAACATCAATGGTTTCTTTTCCTGCATGATGATTTTAATGGTCGGCGCACACGCCCAAACATCAAGCGGCGAGGGCTGCATCGGCATCAACACCAGATCTGCCATGCGAATGGCAATACTGGCTTCGCTCTCGGCGTGCGGGGGGGTATCAATCACGATATAATCAAATTCGCGCTGCATACGCGGCAGCTCGCGCATCATCTTCCACCCTTGGGTTTGGAAGAGGGTAATCTTGTTCTTGCGCCCTAAAGTCTGGCAGCGGATTTTATGCCACTCGGTCAAAGACCCTTGGGGGTCAACATCAATGACAAGGATTTTGGCGCCCGTGAATTCCAGAGCCGCCGCAATCTGCGCAGACAGCGTGGTTTTCCCCGCGCCGCCTTTATGTTGGGCAATAGTTAAGACTTTTCCGCTCATCTGATCCTCTGGAATACGCATATCTAAAAGAAAGCGGAGCCGAAAAGCAAGATTATTCATATTTTTATATGCAATTTCTTGTTTATCTCTTTGAGATAAAAGAATATAACCCCTCCATGCCCAAAATCGCTGCCCCAACGCCAGATATCATTGCACAAGCTGCCGAGCTTATACGCGGCGGTGATCTTGTGGCGTTCCCGACCGAAACGGTCTATGGGCTGGGGGCAGATGCCACGAACGGCGAAGCCGTCGCAAAAATATTTGCCGCCAAAGGTCGCCCCAGCTTTAATCCGCTCATCTCTCACGGCGCGAATTTAGACATGTTGATGGATGAAGCTGCCTTCGATGATCGCGCATTGGCGTTGGCGGATAAATTCTGGCCTGGCCCTTTGACCATGATCTTGCCGAAGAAAGACGGCGGACAAATTTCCGATCTTGCGTGTGCAGGATTAAAAACAGTGGCGCTGCGTGTGCCCAATCATCCTGTGGCGCTAGACCTAATCGCAAAAGCAGGCAAACCGATTGCCGCGCCCAGTGCCAATGCCTCAGGAACTCTAAGCCCGACAGCCCCGCATCACGTGGCGGATAGTCTGGGGGATGCCGTGCCTCTAATTCTAGCAGGCGGTGCAGCTCAATACGGACTTGAATCAACTGTTGTGGATTTAACGGGAACAGATACGGTCATCGTCCGCGCGGGTGCATTGACCGCCGAAGATGTAGCATCCTGCATTGATACCCCCGTGACCTATGAACTCTCTGCTACGGATAAACCGCGCTCTCCGGGGCAACTCTTGAAGCACTACGCCCCGAATATCTCCATTCGCCTCCGCGCGGTTGATGTCGCACCAAACGAAGCGTTACTGGCCTTCGGCTCTGTAAAATTTATGGGCGTGCAGGGTGGGGGCAAAGCGTCCGATCTGCCGCATGACCAAATCCGCAACCTCTCGGAAACAGGGGACTTGCTAGAAGCCGCCGCTAATCTCTTTGCCTATATCCGCCAATTGGATAACCCGAAATTTACAGGCATAGCCGTAATGGATATCCCAAACACAGGGATAGGCATCGCCATCAACGACCGCCTCAAACGCGCCGCAGAAAAATAAAAGCTAAAAGAAGTCTATCGCCGAGAGAGTTCTCGTAATCTTTGGATCGCAACTGCAGGGCCATAAATTTCTACCGTGACATCCTCATCTGAGCCATCAGCGGAAGGAGCGGTTCTTCCCGAAAACTGCATGCACAGTCCTTGTGCTTCGTTGTTTTTGTGACGCTGATCTATTTTCGTTTCAAGGCTGTTTCTTAAGGCGCGCGCGCGATCTGTAATCTCAGGGATTATAGAAAATGCAGCTAATCTTCTGTAGAGAGACAGAACATCTTTTTCATGTTGACCGGAAAATTGCGGCAGAACATCAAGTGCATGTGAGAGGCATTGATTGTATAAGTCTATATTATGCAGCGTAGCTCCAGTAGGAAACATGCTATCAAGCGCGCCAAGAACGTTTATTTGTTGTTGAAGATCATCGGGTTGGATAAGCCGCTTAAATACACGGAAGAATTTCTCTGTGCAAACATCGTCACCATAAAGATGGTTAGATATTACGGCTTCAAATAACTTTAATAAGGTGTGATGATGGGAAATAGAGCAATATTCCGGATTGCTCGTAATGTTATCAAACTGATTCAGCGCAAACAGCATTTGAACAGTTGAAATGTTAGAATATGGACTTGGTTTTGAATGGAATAACCTTTGATCCAAGACTAGTTCCACATTGACAGGAGTCTGTGCCAAAAGATCTTGATTCCCCGCTTTTGCATAAGGAATATGTCGGAAAGCTCGAAGCGTAGCTGCAAAAATTGCTTCAGTAACTTTTTGTTTTTCTGCTTCAGAAACATCTGCTGCAGCCTGTAGTAACGTTGATACAACTTCATGAACTTGTGAAATGACAGGCGTTCTCAAGTCTTTGTGCATCATCGAATAATGAATATATCGGTCTAAATTCTCAACGGTAATTGAAGTATCGTCTAACTGGCCCGCGCATAGTCCTTCAACATGCCTTTGTTGTGGGTCATTGCGGCCCATGCAATCGGCATAGAAGCCAATATAGATGAGAGCCGCATCAGGAGAAATCTGGGCCCGTATTTGATGCACTGTACTAATAAATGCACTCCAAGAGCGAGAGTTCCATTTGTCATCCGTAAGATTTGCCGTTGCTTGATACAAAATCGCAGCATCTTGTTTCAGTTGAACAAGTGGAGACGTTGGGCTAAGTCCTTTGCGTAAGTTAATATATTCTCTCTCTACTTCTCGCGCGAGTTCAGGAGCATCCCGATAAAGTGTATAATTCAGTGTCTTGTAAAAGGTTTTGCAAATCTCTTCTATTGAAGACTTCCCAAAAAAGTCGGATACAATTGGGGAAACTTTTTGAAGGATATGATGTTTGTTCTGCTCGCTAGGATCAATTTTCAGGGATTGGCTATAACAACGAATAGCCTCGGGAAAGCGCCGATCTTTTATATGGAAGTCCCCCATGACATCATAGGCTGCAGCGAGCGGTCCAACAATTTCTGGATCATCTTGAAAGTCGTTTAGTATTTGCTGGGCATGATTGAAAAGGAATTGAAGTTTAGCAGATGGATATTCATCCAAACTCGAAACGTGTTCAATCATTCCAACCAATTCTGTAATTTGAATGTCACGATTTTTAATGCGTTCTGCCTTGGCAGCCGGATTTAAAAAAATCTGTAAGACCGCGAAGAGCTCTTCTGAAATTCATATCTATTCTCCCTGATTATGGGGTTATGAATATAGAAAAGTCGGAGTGAGGTCAAGAGATTAAGGTAAATAGTCTAACTATTATACCGTCCTTCATAGGAATGTAGGCGGGAATGATCGGGTTTGAGGAGGTCAAGAATATCGACAGGGGACACAAAACTCGGGGAAAGTCCAGCAATCCCGCCCAGATTGTCGGTCGGAGTCCATGACGCGGCCAGTGGTGCCGATTGTGCAGCGCGAATACGCCCCCAACTTTTAGTGGCTTCGTTATAAACATGCTCATAAGCCAGAGCTTTGGCAGAAAGGGCGTTGGCGGTTGGCCCCTCCGCGATAGCAAAACTATTTTCAACAACAGGTTTCGTAATGTCGACATCGCTCTCGATTTTAAACTTATTGTCAAAAAAGGCATAAACTTCAGCCAAAGATTTCTCTTTGCCCGATTTGGTAAAGAAAACCCCCTTATTTGCAGCCGCAGCCTGAGGGAAGGCATCTGCGGCACTGGCCGTCGGATTAGAACGCAGCGCATTCAAAAATTTCGACGCGCCGCCCGGCCCCATAAAATGAGCCATATAAAGTTCGGTTGATCCGATATCCCCGCTGACTTTGCTTTCCAGATAATTTTTGTTCTCGCAAGCCAGTTCACCCGCCATCAGAGAACAGATTTTGGCGTCATTCCGTAGGTTCAGAATTTCGGCCTTAATTTTGGAATTGGCAACTTTGCCGGTATCGCTAATCTGATCGGCATATTGGGAAAGCCCGTATTTATCGCCGTATTTATTGACCATCTGCAACCATGTGCGATCAATAAACTGGTAAAGACCTGTAGCAGAAGAAGTTTTAGCCTTGGCATCAGCCTTGAAAGAGCTTTCGACTTGAGCTTGCTGGAGCAAATAGGAAAAATCGACACCAGTTTTCTGGCTAGCAGACTGAATTGCAGAGGAAATTTTTGCCCCCGCCTTAGAGCTTAAGGCTGCCAGCTCTGTAGAAATTGTTGAATTTGGTGTCTTTAACATTCAAAAAATACCCTTTCAGGAGTATAGTTTTGCAAACCTCGTGCCAGAGCGAATCTTTTGTGCTATGGCAACGAAATCAATAACTTAGGAAAATCAGACATGCCGACCTATACCCCTCCGATTGCCGATATGACGCTCCTTCTGGAAAAAATAACCCCCCTGAGGGCTTTGGGGCGGGATGATCTGGATAGCGCAATGATCGAAGCCATTCTAGAAGAGGCAGGAAAATTGGCGGCTGACGGCATAGCCCCCTTGAATGAAACGGGTGATAAAACAGGCGCAATTTGCAAAGACGGCAATGTTACCACCGCAAAAGGCTTTCGGGATGTTTACCGCCAATATACCGAAGGCGGCTGGAATGCCGTCCCGTTTGATCCTGAATATGGCGGGCAGGGTTTGCCGTGGTTGATGTCTTTTCCTATTCAGGAAATGTGGCAATCAGCAAGCTTATCATTCGGGCTTTGCCCACTTCTGAACCAAGGCGCAGTCGAGGCTATCACGACACACGGATCAGACGATCAAAAGAATTTATATCTGCCGCATTTGATCGCAGGCGATTGGACAGGAACCATGAACCTGACCGAACCGGGGGCGGGGTCTGATCTGGCATTAATCCGCACGAAGGCCGAACGTGTCGGCGACGGAACCTATAAAATCTCGGGTCAAAAGATTTTCATCACCTACGGTGACCATGATATGGCCGATAACATCATCCATTTGGTGCTGGCAAGACTGCCCGACGCTCCTGAAGGTGTGAAGGGAATATCTCTCTTTATCGTCCCGAAATATTTGATAAATTCCGACGGAACACTTTCAAAACGCAACGATGTGAAATGCGTTGGCGTTGAACATAAATTGGGAATTCACGCCTCTCCGACCTGTACTATGCAATTCGGGGACGCGGGCGGGGCAATCGGCTATCTGATCGGTGAAGAAAATCAGGGCCTCAAATATATGTTCACCATGATGAACAACGCGCGCCTGTCTGTGGGCTTGCAAGGGGTCGCTTTGGCGGAACGTGCAACCCAAGCGGCCAAAGCTTATGCCGCAGAACG
This sequence comes from Alphaproteobacteria bacterium, assembly GCA_020442425.1. GTDB lineage: Bacteria > Pseudomonadota > Alphaproteobacteria > Micavibrionales > Micavibrionaceae > UBA1573. The sequence goes on from JAGRKB010000084.1 coordinate 12,318, forward strand.
CAAACAGGGAAAACCTCTCTCGGGCGGAACAACCGCCTCGATAGACCAACACCCCGATGTAAAGCGGATGTTACTCTCCATGTCCTCTATGACAAAAGCAGGTCGCGCACTGGCTTATGAAGCCGCATTCCATTTGGATAAAGCCATGGGCGGCGATGCCGTGTCTCAGGCACGTGTCGATCTTTTAACGCCGATTGTCAAATCATGGTGTACCGATATGGCGGTGGAGGTTGCGTCCATTGGCGTGCAGGTTCACGGCGGCATGGGCTTTATCGAAGAAACAGGAGCAGCGCAGTTTTATCGTGATGCGCGTATCTTGCCGATCTATGAAGGCACAAACGGCATTCAGGCAAACGATCTTGTCTTCCGCAAACTTTTGCGAGACGGCGGCGATGCGATGGCTGATTTTATTTTAACATTAAAACAAAGCAAAGATGCTCAACTTCTTGAAATGATAGCAGGAGTCGAAAAGGCTACGGCGCGAATCGTATCCCTGAAAGACGCGCCCGACCAAGTCGCAGCAGTCGCAGTTCCGTATCTCAATCTGGTTGGCACAGTGGCGGGGGCCTGTATGCTTGAAAAGATAGCGACAGCAGATAACGGATCACAAAAAGATTTTGCTTTTTATAAAACTCATATTATGCCAAGAGCGTTGGGGTATGCATTCACAGTAGAGCAAGGATCAGAGATGATATAAAAAGGACTACTGTCCTTTTGCTCCGGGAAAGAGTATTCCGAAAACTTTGCTGTCTCGTAGCTTGTCGATCATCGTCTTTTTGGCGATCCGCTCATCAAAATATCGACCGGTTCCGCAAGATTTGTATGACTCGATGCGCTGCTTCTCGAGAACCAGCTCATTATAAGTCACATTGCTGGAATGAATGGAGGCATATTCATTCGCAAAACACTCGCAAAATTCCTTGTAGTCGTAGGGGTGAGCGCTCTTGGCCCAGCTTTCACATATTTCATAATTGGCTCCGGCAATACCCGCAGGATTTGGGCAAGAGCGTTGAGCTGCCATAAGTAAGAGTGTCGGGTTTTCCTTTTCGCCGCGTCTTTGACGCAGTTCAAGATATTTCATTCCCACACAATCGCAATCATAAGAGGTGGAGTTTTGAACCGCACTTTTGCAATTCAAGCTGACAACCAGAGCTTCGTCAATTTGCTCAGGGGTCGGATCGGGCAATTCCGAATAATTGGGGAGGTAGCCACGAGGAAACAGCTCGTCTGCCGCTAGGGCAGAAAAGGGCAGGAAAAAAACAATCAAAAAGAGGCAGAGAGCGAAACGCATTGCATAGGGTTTTTGGTTAAACATGCCCTCTATTATGCCTGAAAAGATTAATAAAACGATAGAAACTATAAAATTATCCGTGATTTAAGAGGATTTGGGAACTTTTCGCGGATACCCCTTAACCTTTTCCGGAGCAATGCAGCGCAGAAGATCGCGAACCTCTTGTCGTGCAGAAATCGAAGACATTGTCATTTTATGCTCGGGGTCTTCCTTCATATCCAGCAAAGTCATGCCTTTGAGAAAGAGTTCACGAAAAATAACACGCTCACCAAATCCCGGAGCCAAACGGAAAGAGAATTCTTTAGAAATTTCTTCCAAGAGTTCACCAACTTCTCTTTTATTTTTGGCATCCAGAGAGGAAAGGCGGTTTCTCATGACAATCCACTCAAGATCTTGTCCATCCCGTGCCCGCTTTTTCTCCCGCTGCTCCAAAACCATTTTTGTATAAATTGAAGGGCCTTTGATACTTCGATCTCCGGTATCTATACGAGCAAGAACATCAAGATCAATAAAGGAGTCATTCATAGGGGTGATAATTGTATCCGCATAGGAATGGGAAAGCTGACCGAGATAGGTATCAGAACCGGGTGTATCAACAACAATGAAATCGACAGCTTTTGACATTTCTTCTAAAGCCATCATGAAGAATTCATAATCCTGCCGCTCTTGGTCATCAACCGTCGCGGCTTTGGATTTTTCAATCGGAAAATGGACGGGGGAAGGGAGTGCAAGTTTGTGACGGGCGATATACTCGAAACGATTAGCCATATAGCGAGTAAATGTGCCTTGCCGTGCATCCAGATCAATCGATCCGACCAGATAACCAAGGCGTAACAAGCCAATAGCCACATGCATAGCGGTGGTGGATTTGCCGGAGCCGCCCTTTTCATTGCCAAGGACAATAATATGCGCCTTATGCGAGGTGGTATTCTGTTGATCGGTCAATGAATGCATCCTGAACGAGAAAATCAAAATCACGCCATTAAACCATGAAAAAACAGTGACATAAAGGGTGGATTTGAATAGTCTTGAAAAAGAAACAAGGAAAAGAAATGAATCAGGACGCTAAAATTCGAGCCATACGGGACGCAATGATCAGAGCGTTATACAGTATAGCGGCATTATTTGCGATGACAGGTATCTGCGTATTTTTAAATATCGGAGACTTGGGAAATTTTTTAGGGTTTGATGAAGACACCCGAAAAATTTTTGGTGGAGCAGTGATAATTATGGCCTTTGTTGATATTCTTGTGGCCATCCCATTGGTCAAAAGAAAAATGGAAAAAAAACAAGGCAAAGCTCATGACTGAAACCTCCTTCGAAAAACTGGCAAGATTGCGAGAAGAGCTAAAAGCTCGTAACCTTGACGGGTATCTCATACCGCACGCGGATGAATTCCAGAGCGAATACTTACCCGCTTGCGCGGAACGGCTGTCATGGCTGACAGGATTTACGGGATCGGCAGGAAATGCCATCGTTCTAATGGATAAAGCCATGGCGCTCACAGGTGGAATTTACGATATTCAAATCAGACAACAAGTCGATAAGAGTCTGTATGAACTTATTGTTCCGGAGAAAAGAAGGTTGATGCCGGCCATGGGCGAATGGTTGGACAAAAATGCGTCAGACGGGGCTGTCATCGGCTTTGACCCGACCTTGTGGACGCGGGGGCAATTGGGGAAAATAGTTGAAGCCATCAAAAGCAAGAAAATTGATTTCATTCCTCTGGAAACCAATCCATTGGATGCAATCTGGACAGATCGTCCGGCTCCTCCTGTCGGAGAAGTAGAGTTGTTTCCTGATGAGATCGCCGGAAAAACATCTTCCCAAAAACGTCAAGCATTGGCGAGCGCCTTAAAAAAAGAAAAAATTTCCTCCGCAATCATAACAATGTCAGATTCGATTTGCTGGCTATTGAATGTAAGAGGCAGTGATATTCCTTATAATCCGCTGGTGCTCTCGAATTTGATTTTGCATCAGGATGCAACGGCCGATTGGTATTTGGACGAACGGAAGTTAACGGATGCAGTGCGCGCCGCGTTAGGCGAAGAGATCCGCATTCACCCTCTGGAAACATTCGAAAAAGACATAGAAAATCTTAAAGGTGCAGTGCTGATTGATCCTGCGCGCTCTCCGTTGACGGCAGAAACAATTTTGCGCGAAAAAGAAATAGAGATCGTCGATGGAAAAGACCCGTGCGTAACGCCGAAATCTATTAAAACTCGAGAAGAACAACAGGCCATCAAGCAAGCCCATATTCGAGACGGCGTAGCGGTATCTAGGTTTCTGAGGTGGCTGGATTGCACGGATTTTAAACGGGACACCTATTCCGAAATGGATTTATCCGACAAACTGGAAGAGATTCGGAAAAGCGACTCAACTTATCGTGAACCAAGCTTTGCAACGATAAGCGGATGGGCGTCGAACGGAGCAATCATCCATTATCATGCAACTCCGGAGAGCAATAAGCGTATTGCAGGGGATAATCTCTATCTGGTGGATAGTGGCGGACAATATGAATACGGCACAACCGATATTACACGCACCGTTGTCATCGGGGACATTACGGACGAGCAAAAGGATCGTTTCACGCGCGTGTTAAAAGGTCATATCGCCGTGGCATCTGCTGAAATGGAAGACACAACAACAGGCGGTGATCTGGATATGTTGGCCAGAGCTTCTCTAAGAGAAGCAGGGTTGGATTACGCTCATGGGACAGGTCACGGGGTCGGATGTATGCTCGCGGTACATGAAGAGGCGACCTACATTACTCCGGGATTGGATAATGAATATTATAAAGCGGGTATGCTTTTATCAAATGAACCGGGATATTATCTGGAAGGCGGGTATGGCATCCGCCATGAAAATCTGATCCTGTGTCAAGAACGAGAAGACGGAAAACTCTATTGGGAAACAGTTACAATGGTTCCGTTTGACTTGCGTGGGGTCGATTGGAACTTGATGACGGAACAGGAAACCCGCTGGCTTTACGACTACCATGCACAGGTTTTCGAAACTCTTAAGCCCTATCTGGTCTCGGAAGAAGTAGATTGGCTGCAGGAATTTTGTTTTTCATATTTCGAAGATCGTGAATTATATCCGATTCCCGTGGGTAATTTGGAAGATTAGTCATCATATATTAGACAAATTCTGCGGATGTCCTATAGTAACGGCTCTCAAAACACCTATATCTACGACAGCAAGTACAAGTAAAGGATACGTATCGCTATGGCCGGAAGTTTGAATAAAGTAATGTTGATTGGCAACTTGGGAAATGAGCCGGAAGTGCGCAGCATGACCTCGGGAGACGAGGTAGCAAGCTTTTCTCTGGCAACCTCAGAAAGCTGGAAAGATAAATCAACAGGAGAGCGCCGCGACCGCACTCAATGGCACAAAGTAGTTATTTTCAACTCGGCATTGGTGAATGTTGCTCGCAATTATCTGCATAAAGGGTCTAAAGTTTTCATTGAAGGTCAGTTGGAAACCCGCAAATGGACGGACAAAGACGGACGCGATCAATACACGACCGAAGTAGTTTTGCGCCCATATCGCGGAGAATTGACAATGCTTGATTCCAAAGGCAGCAGCGGTGGAGCCGCTAACGACAGCTACGGCAATGACTCTTCCTCTGGCGGATATTCTTCTGGCCCGTCCTACGGTGGATCCCAGGCCGCAGCCGTAGATGAGCTGGCAGACGATATTCCGTTCTAATCCGTAAACCCTAAAGCCTAAAGCCCTGTAATTAGGAGGTTCTCATATGAATTGGCTGACCATGACGAGTTGCGCACTGGTTTTAAGTGTAACATTGCCGATAGCAGTTTTTCCTGCAAAAGCGGAAAGTGTTGTTACAGAAATCAGGCAGAGTCTGGGGCTTTCAGGAGAAGGGGATGTCGAGACTGTTCAACAGGAGGAAAAAGACACAATGGAAGAGCGCTTAGCGCTCTCCCGTGAATTGCACGATATCAGACGGATAAAAAATCGTATCATAGACGATATCGATAAAGTGTCAGAAGCCGTCCCACCTTTAGAGCGAGAAGATTTTAAGATATACATTGAAACCAATATGGATTTTGACGACCTTGAGCAAAAGTCAATTCGCTACGCTGCCGAGATTTATACAATCAAGGAATTGAAAGCCATGATTTCCTATTTCGGTTCAGATGCAGGACGTTCCGCCGAGGCAAAGGGCGAAGACTATTCTCGCAAGCTGGGGCGTGATGTTCAAAAGCAAATTGATGAGGCTCTGATGGCGGCAAAATTCGATAAAGTCAGCCCTCGTCCGGCCTCAAAAGCCCCCTCGCAAGAAGATCTCAGGCAAATGATCGGAAATTAATCTTTAAAAGGTCGGAAAATCAGCAGATTTCCGGCCTTTTTAAAGGGGTAACTTATCCATAGGATAAAGCGGGAAAACGCACCTTTCGCCTTGCTGGAAAGCGGCATTTTTGCTACAAAAAAACAGATTAATTTAAAGAAAATTATACCCCGTCATCCCGTTGGCGCGTGTCCGTAGGAGACGCTTGCACGAACGGGATCCAGAGAACTGGATTCCGGCTTTTGCCGGAATGACAACACTAGAGAAGCGAGTTTTTTGATGTCGGATAACACCGCAACAACCCAAGAATTTCCCCAAATTTCTCTCTCTGAAGAGATGAAGAAATCCTACCTCGATTACGCCATGAGCGTGATCGTATCGCGTGCGCTTCCTGATGTGCGTGACGGTTTGAAACCTGTTCACCGTCGTATTTTGTACGCGATGCAAGAGGGCGGTTACCACTCTGACAAATCCTATAAAAAGTCCGCGCGTATCGTCGGGGACGTGATGGGTAAATACCACCCGCACGGGGATTCCGCGATTTATGAATCCTTGGTGCGTATGGCCCAAGACTTCTCGATGCGCTTGCCTCTGATTGACGGGCAAGGGAACTTCGGGTCTATGGACGGCGACCCTGCGGCGGCAATGCGTTACACGGAAGCGCGCTTGTCGAAACCCGCTGACTCACTTCTCCAAGACATTGAAAAAGAAACCGTCGATTTCCGTCCGAACTATGACGAATCTGTATCAGAACCGGTCGTACTTCCGACCCGTGTGCCGAACTTGCTGGTCAACGGCGCGGGCGGTATCGCGGTGGGTATGGCAACCAACATTCCGCCGCACAATTTGGGCGAAGTGATTGACGGCTGTATGGCCTATATCGACAACCCGAAAATCACCAACGAAGAATTGATGGGCTTTATCCCTGGGCCTGACTTCCCGACGGGTGGTCAGATTTTGGGACGCTCGGGCATTTATTCGGCCTATACAACAGGGCGCGGCTCTATGCCTGTGCGCTCTAAGGCAACAATTGAACAAATCCGAGACAAACGCGAAGCCATTATCGTTCATGAAATTCCGTATCAGGTCAACAAAGGCCAATTGCTCGAACGTCTGGGCGAAGTTGCGCGTGAGAAAATCGTCGAAGGCATTGCTGAAATCCGTGACGAGTCCGACCGTGACGGCGTGCGCGTCGTGATCGAATTGAAACGCGATGCCAACGGCGACGTGGTCTTGAACCAACTGTTCAAATATACCGCGCTCCAATCGTCATTTGCCTGTAACGTCTTGGCACTCCACCACGGACGCCCACAGACCTTGCTGCTCAACCAGATCATTTCGGCCTTCGTGAAATTCCGCGAAGAGGTTATCACCCGCCGCACCATCTTTGAACTGAACAAAGCTCGTGATCGTGCGCACGTCTTGGCGGGTCTGGCTGTGGCGGTTGCCAATATTGATGAAATCATTGCGCTCATTCGGAACGCCAAAGACCCTGCGGTCGCAAAAGAACAATTGCTGGCGAAGAAATGGCCGGCGGGCGAAGTCGCACCGCTCATCGCACTGATTGATGATCCTGAATATTTCGTGGATGATGCGGGCACTTACCAAATGTCCGAACAACAAGCCAAAGCCATTCTGGATTTGCGCCTGCACCGTTTGACAGGTCTGGAACGTGATAAGATCGGCGACGAACTACGCGAAATCACCAACACGATCAAAGAATTGCTGTCTATTCTGGCCTCCAAAGAAAAACTCTATGACGTGATGCGCAACGAACTGGCCGAAGTCAAAGCCAAATTCGCAACACCGCGCCGTACCGAAATTATTGACAGCGGTTTTGAAACCGATGTCGAAGACCTGATCCAACGTGAAGACATGGTTGTGACCATCACCCACGGCGGCTACGTGAAGCGCACGCCGCTTGTGACCTACCGCGCGCAAAAACGCGGCGGGAAAGGGCGTTCGGCAATGGATATGAAGGAAGATGATTTTATCTCCGACCTGTTCGTGGCCTCGACCCACACGCCGATCCTGTTCTTCACCAGCAAAGGCATCGTGCACCGTATGAAAGTCTATCAACTGCCTCTGGGGAACCCGACGGCACGCGGTAAGGCGTTCGTGAATATGCTGCCATTGGAACAAGACGAAAATATCTCCGTGATCTTGCGCCTTCCTGAAAATGAAGAACTATGGGATCAACTGGATATTCTCTTTGCCACCAACCAAGGCTCGGTTCGTCGTAACAAATTGTCCGACTTCCGCAACATCCGCTCCAACGGTCTGATTGCGATGAAACTGGACGGCGGCGAAAAACTGATTGATGTCAAAATCTGCCGCGATGACGAAGACGTTGTCTTGGCAACCCGTGATGGTCGTGCCATCCGCTTCGAAGTCGCAGATTTGCGCGTCTTCTCTGGAAGAACATCAACAGGTGTCCGCGGTATTAAACTCAAAGCCAAAGACGAAGTTATCTCGATGTCGATCCTCAAACACGTGGACGCCAGCCCCGAAGAACGCAACGCGTATTTGAAGGCAGCCTCGGCTCTGCGCGGAGCAGACGAAGAAGGCGTCGAATTTGAAGAAGGCGCAGACGTGGCTCTAACCGAAGACCGCTTCAAAGAGCTGCAGGAAAAAGAACAATTCCTCCTGACCTCGACAACGGGCGGCTACGGTAAACGCACCTCGGCCTATGAATATCGTGTCTCGGGACGTGGCGGTCAAGGGATCACCAACATCACCCTCACCAAAAAGAACGGTGGCGAAGTTGCGGGAACCTTCGTTGTGACCGACGAACACCAAATCATGTTGGTGACAGACCAAGGCCAAATGATCCGTATGCCTGTCTCGGGCATCCGCTTCACAGGCCGCGCCGCGCAAGGCGTCACACTCTTCCGTGTTCGCGATGATGAACACGTCGTCTCCGTCGCTTGGCTCAAACAAGACGAAGAAGACGAGGCCGAAGAGGGCGCAGAAGGTGAAAACGTCGAAGGCGTCATCGACCAAGCCCCCGCTGAACCCTCTACGGACGAACCAAAAGAAGACTAGAAAATCAAAAAAACCCCGTGCATCACACCACGGGGTTTTGAATGGAGAAGAAAAAATATGAAAGCAACTCTTTATATTGCATCATCACTCAATGGAAAAATGACAGAGGGTCAAACCAATTCTAGCTGGGTTTCTGAGCATGATGAAATTATGTTTGCGAGAACATGTCAAGAAATAGGGTGCGTTTTGGTAGGACGACAAACATTTGACCAGTATCAGGGAGTTGTATACCCAGTTCCAGAAACACAGAATGTAGTTTTAACTTCAAATCAAGACAGGCCTGATCAAAAAAATGTAACCTTTCGGAATGATCTTTCATCGGCATTGCAAACTATAGAAGATTTGGGTTTTGATCGTTTTGTAGTGGTAGGCGGGGCGCAGGTCATTAAGCAATGTCTTGATCATAAAATTGTAGATCAGGTTCTTCTTAGTTTGCATCCTTATATTTTTGGCAATGGTCTGTCTATAGTCGGAGAGTATGAAGGAAATGTGACGCTAGAATTTGAAGCTGTCAAACATGAACACAAAGAGTTTTTGTTGGTGCAATACAAAGTCATTCAGTATAAATAATTTTTAATAGTGACCATCCTGTCATTCTGAGGGGAGGGAAACGACCCGAAGAATCTCCCTCTACCGAAAGTTGAGAAGATAAAGAGGAAATAATAATGAAAACTAGAACAATCGTTGCGTGTTTGATAAATAAAGGCAACGAATATTTGTTTATCAAGCAGAACAAGAAAGGTGGGGCCTATCCTGATACTCTTCATATTCCTGGTGGAGGTTTAGAAGAAAACGAAACGCCTGATGAAGCTATTATCAGGGAAGTTGAAGAAGAAGTTGGAATCACGATTAAAAACCTTATTGGAATCGGTTTTGATTGGGATATTCTTCCCTATAAAGGAGAGGAAACGTTGTTAATTTTTTTGCAATATACAGCAGAGTTGGATCAAGGTGAAGCTAAGCCATCATCTGATGCCAAGTCTGTTTCTTGGATCAATAAAGCAGACTTGGCGTTGGCCAATCATAATCCTGCAAGTGTAAAATTCCTCAAAAGATTAGGGCTTCTGCCATAAAGAATCTCCCTTTGAAAATACCAAAAGAGAGATCTTTCGCGTTCGCTCAGGATGACAGAAAAATCTTAGTGGTCTTAGTGTCTTAGTGGTGAAAGAAAATGGATTCCCCTAGAATTGATTACATCAATTCGGGGAATGACGGGAGAAGCTATAAAATTCCTCGCGGCCTTCGCGTGAACGAACAAACCCCAATCCCCGCCACTGCCCAATCCCAAGTATGAACGATAAAGTGACAAACGGACAAAAATGCTTTATATGTCGCGCGTTACAAATACATAAGGAATAAAAATCATGTCTCTCGACACAGCCATGACGCCTGAGCTAGGCGTCACCGACTATAAGAAAAGTCTGGAATTTTACGTGGGCGTCTTGGGGTTCACTGTTCAATACGACCGTCCCGAAGAAGGCTTTGCTATGTTGGAACGTCAAGGCTCGCGCATAATGATCGATGAATTTCGTGAAGGCAAACGCGCTTGGGTTTCAGGACCGTTGGAATATCCGTTGGGTCGCGGCTTGAATTTGCAAATGGATACAGCGGACGCGCGTGGCCTGTATGAACGCGCTAAAGCATCGGGCGCAAAGATATTTCTTGAACTCGAAGAGAAATGGTATCGCATTGACCCGAATACCGAGGCAGGAAATCTGCAATTCAATGTCCTTGACCCTGACGGCTATATGCTGCGTTTTGCCGAGGATTTAGGAGATCGTCCCATTGAAAAATAGAGTCACCATAGAGTTAGCAAAAGAAAATGATCTGGAATATCTTCCTGATGTGGAACGGTCTGCGGCAAGAAAGTTTATCGAATATTTGAAATTGAATGAGGGTAATTTTTCTAAAACTTTGGATCAAAATATTCTAAAACAGTCATTGAGTAATAAAAGCTTATGGGTTGCACGAAATAATGCGGACATTATTGGTTTTTTAGCATCCAGAACATTCGATAAATTCATTCATATAGATGAGCTGTCCGTATCTTTTGAATTTCAAGGAATGGGAATAGGCCGAAAATTTTTGGACGTGTTAAATGAAAAAGCAGCGGACGATGGGATACAGGAATTAACTTTAACCACAGATAAGTTAATTCCTTGGAATTTCCCGTACTACCAACGCCTTGGGTTTTCTGAAGTGGATATGGAAGAATGTCCGCATTTTTTAAAAGAAATTCTGACAAGAGATAAGAATGCAAACCCTGTTCCGGAAAACAGAGTGGCTATGACTAAAAAATTATAGTTTACTCTTCTGTGATTCTGAGGGGAGGGAAACGACCCGAAGAATCTTTCTTTAGTAAAAGGATTTGAAACGCGAAGGGGCGAAGGAGCGAAGAGGTTAAAACCTTCGTCACTTCGTTTCTTCGCGTAAAACTAAAAAGAAAGATCCTTCGCTTTCGCTCAGGATGACAGAAAAATCTTAGTGGTCTTAGTGTCTTGGTGGTGAAAGAAAGTGGATTCCCCTAGAATTGATTACATCAATTCGGGGAATGACGGGAGAAGCTATAAAATTCCTCGCGGCCTTCGCGTGAACGAACAAAACCATCTAGGAATAAAATCCTTTACATATCATGCGAAATCCCGTAGGGTAAAGGCACGTACGGACTGCGCGCCCACGACCGTTTTATAAGCGGCGAAAAATTCGCCTGCTCGGAAAAAGCCAAAACGAGAAAAAAACGGGTCGAAAAAAATGCAAACCGCGCAAACGAACTATTAAGACGGCCCAAAATCGTACGTCTTGAAGACCGAAATCACACATACACAAAGAGAATAAAATGGACGAACAAGACAAAGCAAAACCACCCGCCAAAACGCCCCCTAAGCCAAACGTATCTGTCCGCGCTGTGATAGTAAAAGACAACAAGCTTCTTGTTGTGAACGGCGACGGAGCAGGGGATTTCTGGTGCACACCGGGCGGGCGTCTGGATTACGGCGAAGATTTAAAAACAGGGATCGCGCGCGAAGTGTTTGAGGAAACCGGACTGAGCGTCTCTGTCGGCGATGCCTTTGCCGTCTCGGAATTCGTGCTGGAGTCCAACACCTTCCACAATGTCGATATCTTCTTCCGCTGCGAAGTGGTCGGCGGAGAAATCACAGCCGACTGGAAAGATACGGGCGGCCCCGTTGTTGATCGGTGCTTCGTCTCACTTGAAGAGTTGCAGACCATGAACATCTTCCCGCGTTGGTTGAGAGATGGAAGATGGCAAGCCCTTCCGACAGGAACAATCTATTTTGGTATGGATAAAAAATCTTGAGCGTGGAATTGATGTTCCACAAAAGACATAAGCCGGATATAAAATAATCCCATAGCAGCAATGCATATCAGGAACATGCGACAATTTGATATGGTGCGTTTCTAAATTGCTTTGCTAATATACAAACACACAATGCGTAGTTATTCGGACAGAAACGGATGGTAATCATGAGTGGTTCGAGAAAAAGCTTAACCAGATGCTGGGAAAATGTTTCCGGACTTGATTGGTCAGGTTTAGTGAGTTGCTATTCACAAGCAGCAGGCATAGCCACTGGTGAGTTGAAAAAACGGGTCAAAACCAGAGTTCATAATCTCTTTCATCGCACGCCAGCGCAGTAAAAAAGTTGAAAAAAAGATTTAATTATAACAATAATAAAACCTCCATCCTGAACGGCGCTTATCGCGCCGCTTTTTTTTGATGCGGAGTTTAAGGATAAAACACAGAATCTTGAATATCGTCATTGCCTGAATGGCGTTGCTATTCTAAGGCAATCTAGACAGCGAAATGGATTCCTCTAGAATGTTTGACGCATTCGGGGAATGACGGGAGGAGCGAAGAGGTTAAAACCTTCGTCACTTTGTTTCTTCGCGTAAAACTAAAAAGAGATTTTTTGCGTTCGCTCAGAATGACAGAAAATTGTCTTCGTGATTCCTTAGTGGTCTTAGTGTCTTCGTGGTGAAAGAAAAATATTACCCGTGACTTTCGGTGTCAGTTCCGTAGTAATGGACGCCGAGTTCTATTTTTTCGCGACCCTTGGACATGCGCCATTTGTTGGTGTCACGGAGGGAATAGATACACCCGCAATATTCCTGCTGATAGAAATGCTCGCGCTTAGAAATGTCCAACATACGTTTTGATCCGCCGCCCTTGCGCCAGTTGTAATCCCAATAGGTCATGCCTTCATAACGATCAGCCGCGCGGTGTCCGCATCCGTTAATCTGGTTCATATCTTTCCAACGGGAAATCCCGAGGCAAGAGGTGAACATCGAAAATCCGTTTTCGAACGCATAAAGCGCCGTGCGTTCAAAACGCATATCAAAACATGTCGTACAACGCTTGCCTTTTTCGGGTTCCCATTCCATGCCGCGCACACGCTCGAACCAGTTGGAAGAATCGTAATCGGCATCAATAAACGGCAGGCCAAGCTTCTCGGCGTAACGGATATTCTCTTCCTTGCGCAGATCATATTCTTCGCGCGGATGGATGTTCGGATTGTAAAAATAGATGGTGATATCAATGCCCGACGCTGCCATCGCCTCAATCACTTCGCCCGAACACGGGGCGCAACAGGAATGCAGCAGCATCTTGCCGCCCGCTTCATCGGGCAGGGGCAAAACCATGCGGCCTTCCATGGTTGGTGTTTCTATGGAACAGGATTGGCTCATATCGTATATTTAGCGAGGTTGAGTACTGGATGCAATCAATTTGCAAAGCTCACGACGAAGCTGGGGTTGAAAATTGTCATTATGCCCGCCCTCGACAGCTACAAGCTTGCAATCTGATCCGCCGACAATGGTCTGGAATTTTTTCATAAGAGGCTCAGGACTTAACGGATCATTTGTTCCAAAAACCATGACCGATTGACGCAAAGTCGAAGAACCATTCCGCCCGGCAATAGCGTTGCTAAGACGCTCGGCATGGGTAGGCCACTTGGCAACGCAAACAGCCGATAGATCATTTAAATGCCGTGATGTAACGTCAAAATAGTCTGCCAGTCCGGTATAGTCATTCGCAACAGGGAGTTCATAATTTTGGAAGCCTGCACGAATAAACCTAGCCAATGGCTCATTTCGATCACTCAGATCTTTTAAAATAGAGTCTATGACAACAATAGGATCGAGAACAGGTTTATAGCCGAGAATCGCCAGACGTGAGCAGCTTGACTTCAAACGAGTTAAAGCACCGGCCATCACGCCAAACCCGAAACTTGAAGCGCATATAATCATTGGGCGGTCTGAGTAGGCCTCAAATATTCTATCAATTTGCAGCGCAACGCTGCTCTGCATTTCGCTCAAAAGGGGATTGGGATGCGCTGCAGATTGATAGGATGCTTTATAAAAGTCCCATGACGCAGCATGGGCAATATTTTGAACAAGAGTTTCATTAGACCAAGTTGGAGCAGGTGCTCCGATTTCGAGGGCCATTTTCCCTTGTAATCCGGGAATAAAGACGATTGCTCCTGTTTCTCTGGCTTTTTTAGGGGTAGTTGCGCTCATTTGAGTGTCTCCAATACGTAAATTTAGGCGAAATCTATAGAAAAGTGAAGCTTATGTCAATAATCTCTTAACATATTGTGGATAAGGGAAATTTATGTTAACAAACTGGAAAGCTCGCTATGATATTCTGAAAATGGGTAAATACGAAGCCAGAAGGCCTCGCAATTTCATTGGACTGTTCGGAATAGAGCCAGGACTAATGACGAAAGTGGGACAAAGAAATGGTTTCCGTATATTCATCGACATCCGGAGTGGGGTCGACCAGTCAGATCAACAGAAATGATCGAACACAAAATCAACACAGCAATCAGCTTGCAAGTGGTAAAAAGATTAGTAAAGCATCTGATGATGCCGCAGGATTGGCTATTTCAGCAATTCTTGGGTCTGATGTCGCGGCTCTGAAACAATCTTCTAGCAATCTGGTTCAAGGAACAGCCCTACTGCAGATAGCAGACGGAGCTTTAGATCAAGCAGGAAATATTTTGCAACGGATGAAATCCTTGTCTACACAAGCCAATTCCGGAGCATTGGATACATCATCCCAAAGCGCAATCAATCAGGAATATCAAAGCCTGCTTGGTGAGCTGAACAATTTGGGAAGCACAACTGAGTTTAATGGCCAACGACTACTGGATGGAACGTTTAATGCAAACTTCCAATCAGGAGCAGATGGAACCAATACATTATCAGCAGATTTAACATCGATTGATTTGTCATCTGCCGGTTTGGGATTGACAGGAGCAGTAGGGGCAAGCGCAACGGCTTTGTCAACACAAGCTTCAGCCGCCGCAACATCAGCCGAACTGGATAACGCAATCGCCAATGTTGCAAATGCCAGATCACAAGTCGGAGCAACCTTGTCAACATTTTCAACTCGTGGCTCTGTGCTGGAAACAGACACAGAAAATCTGATAGCGGACCAATCCGCAATACAAGATGTGGATATTGGGGAAGCCTCCAAGAACTTCAAAAGCTCGAACCTATTGAGCGACGCATCAATCGCAGCAGAGGCTCAAACCAACAGACTGAGATCTTCGGTTCTCCAACTGGTGAGATAGAAGATTTTAAAACAAAAAAAAAGAGAAATGTCATCCTGAGCGAAAGCGAAGGATCTCCCTCGCAACCAGCCCCCGCATCTCATGCGGGGTTACGGTCTTACTAATGGTTTTTTTAAATCCCTCGCCCTTCGGGAGAGGGAAGCTGCGCAGCAGCAGGGTGAGGG
>JAGRKB010000085.1 GCA_020442425.1 Alphaproteobacteria bacterium
TGAAAAACCCGCGTGGAAAATATATTGGTGGATTTGTTGAGGGGACAGTTTTAGCGCTTCTTCTTCCGTTGCTAAACCGTTCGAAATGATTTTTTGTCTAATTTTTTCTGTCGGAAGACCCTTACCATCGTCTGCAATCTCGATGATGATATGGCCGCCTTCGTGATAAGCGCGTAGATGAATCTTTCCTGTTTCCGGCTTGCCTGATTTTGCTCTTTCTGCCGGAGTTTCAATTCCATGATCTCCCGAATTTCTAACCATGTGGGTTAGGGGGTCTTTGATCATGTCCAAGACCTGACGGTCAAGTTCCGTATCTTGTCCTGTCATCACAAGATCAATTTTTTTGCCCAATTCGATGCTGAGATCACGAATAATACGCGGTAATTTCGCCCATGCATTGCCTATTGGCTGCATGCGAGTTTTCATGACACCTTCTTGTAAGTCGGATACGACGTGATTGAGGCGCTGTAGCGGCGTAGCAAAGTTGTTTTCTTTTTCTGTACGAGCGATCTGTAAGAGCTGATTTCTCGTTAGTACCAACTCGGACACCATCGTCATGAGGTTTTCCAGTACACCCATGTTCACACGCAAGGACTGGTTTGCAATTGCGCTTTCTGCTGCTTCCTTTGCTTGAGCTGGGGCTGCTGTCGTTGCCGAAGCTTCTGCTTGTGGCGCTTGAATTGTTTCAGGTTCGGACGATTCTGTTGCTGACGGCGCTTCAAATTCTACAGATGCTTCCATCGGTTCGCTTGGTCCAGGTGCGGCGGCGGCAGTTGCCCCACCATCACGTCCCTCATATACGGCATCCAGTTTTTCGATTAAGTCGGAGTCTTCTCCCTCCGGTTCTGTTCCATTTTCTTCAATGTGGCCCAAAAGAAAGCGAACACGGTCAAGGGATTCAAGGATAAGAGACACATAAGCTGGCGTCACTTCTAAGTCGCCGTCACGGAAACGACCCATCACATTTTCTGCTCTGTGCGCGACGGTTTCTAAACGGGGGAGGCCTAAAAATCCGCAAGTCCCTTTAATGGTGTGCATTAGCCGGAAAATTTTGGAAATCAAATCCTTATCATTCGGATTTTGTTCGAGCTTGATTAGATCTGTATCCAGCTCCATCAAGCTTTCGTTGGTTTCTGTCAAAAATTCTACAATTAGATCATCCATGTGCTGGCCCCTGCATTATGGCTATGTTAGAAGACGCGCTTTCCAACTAAAATTTCGTGGTACTCAGTGAGAAATCCAGATGTGTTCAGGACTAGTATACTACTCCTTGGAATACCCTAGACTATAAGATGCCCTATAAGTGGTTAACAGAGTGTTAGTTTTTCGCTTACGAGGCGTAGAATATACTTCTACATATATAATAAAGGGTAGATTTTTATCCAAGCGAATAGTTTGGTGTTATGCTTTTGTATTCTCTATGTAGGGTCTATGTGACGTTTTGTCTGAGATTTATGGTTACTTTTGTTCCTTTATTTTTTTCGGATGTTATTTCCATTGTTCCGTTCATTGTTTTTAAGATGGCATCGACGACGGATAAGCCCAAGCCATGATGTTCTGATGCATCCTTGTATGAGAAGAAAGGCGTTCTGCATTGTTTTAGGACATCTTTGTCCATGCCTTCTCCGTTATCTTCGATTAACATGCTAAGATGATTCTTTGAATTTGGTGATTTCAGTATTGTTATAGAAATAATTTTTTCTTTTCCTTGGGAAATTTCCTCGTATGACTCGATGGCGTTACCCAAAAGCTCAAGAAACATTTGGGTGACATAACCGTGATGCCCAATGATTTTTGTATCGGAGAGCTCGTCAGCGATGTTTAACGCCAAGGATATTTTCATATTTTTATAAAGCGTTTCGCTTATCTGAAGCATTTGTGATTCTATCACTTCTGATAGATCAATTATGTCAGTGTTATCATCGTAGCTTATCTCGCCGATAGCATTTAATGTCCACATTTGACGCACGAGATCTTTGAGGTGGTCGCTTGCGGATTTGATATTTTCAGCAAAGCTGTGTGTCGGGCTTCCTTCTTCTAGGTCTTCCGTCAAAAACTCTGCAAAGCCCGCAATAGAGCCGAGTGTATTGTTTATGTTATGGAGCAGGCCTTGCGTTAGTCGACCCATCTCCTCATATTGATGAGATGATCTTTTTCTCAATGTACCCATTGGAATTTCCCTGTTTATTCAACTTTTTTGATAAGACCCAGTTCGTATGCTTTTAGGGCTGCTTGAGTTCGGTTGCTGGAGTCTAGTTTGCGACAGATTCCGCGAATATGCAGTTTGATTGTAACTTCCTGCAAATCCAGATCTCTGGCAATATCCTTGTTGCTCATGCCTTTTCCTAAACGCTCCAGAACTTCCTCTTCACGTGGGGTTAAGCGAATGTCTGTTTTAGGAGGGTCTTTTGGTGCTCTTGTGTGCATCGGCAGAGGTGCTGTCGGATCGTTCTTATTGTGGTCCGAGAAATAAGAAGGCATCAGGCCATTTGTCGCGTGATCTACAGGGATAAACTTTTCTCCGGATAAAACCAACTCGATGGCTTTTAACATAGCGCGACCAGAGAGGGTTTTCGGGAAATATCCTATGGCGCCTAAATCCATAGCTTGTTGAACGTCCGCAATTTCTGCTACGCCCGAAAGAAGAGCCACGGATGTATCCGGATAGTTGTCTCTAAATTTTTTGAAGCCCTCCAGACCGTTCATTCCGGGCATGTTTAGATCAAGCAAAACCAGATCAGGTTTTGTTTCTGTTTCCTCCATATATTGAAGAGCTTCTTCAAGATTTTTGGTGGTCTTGATCTGTGCGTCCGGATTTGACCGTGTTAGGTATTGGGACATTGCATCCCTAAACATGGTGTGGTCGTCGGCTATTAATAAGTGCATACGGGCCTCCTTTGCCGAATTGGCATGCTCACTATATCTCTTATATTATGAACCGATCGTTAACCCGCATACATTGTATCATGTTTTCATGCAGGAGTGTTCATTAATATCGGACGTGCGTATAAATTTCGTAATTTTCTATGACGCGCTGCACATAATTTCTAGTTTCCGAAATCGGAATTAATTCGATCCAGTCAATCCAGTCGATTTGACCTGTTCTCGGGTCTCCGAATTCTTTGATCCAGCCGCTGACGCGTCCCGGGCCTGCGTTATATCCGGCTATGGCCATGGGAAGAAAATTATCGAACCGATCAGTCAGTCCATCTATATAAGTTGCGCCTAATATTATGTTGTGTTCCGGTTTTTCAGTCAGCCATGATGTTTGGTGAGATAAGCTTAGTTTTTTTGCAGTTTCTTTTGCCGTTGCCGGCATGAGTTGCATTAAGCCTAATGCTCCTGACGGGCTGCGTGCTTGGGTATCAAATTGGCTTTCTTGGCGAATTATGGCGTGGTAGAGCGCGTGATTTCCTCTGGTTTGTTTCATCTGATGTTCTTTTGACGGGAAAGTATATCGTCCTAAAAAAATGTTTTCCCAGCTTGCTGCTTTGGCTACGCGGAAGGCTGCTGTCTGGTCGCCCGCTTGATAGAGTATTCGCGTGGCTTCTGCGTATTCTCCCG
The DNA here is from genome assembly GCA_020442425.1 of Alphaproteobacteria bacterium. Taxonomy (GTDB): domain Bacteria; phylum Pseudomonadota; class Alphaproteobacteria; order Micavibrionales; family Micavibrionaceae; genus UBA1573. The sequence continues at coordinate 3,565 of JAGRKB010000085.1, forward strand.
GTGTTTTCAAGTGGGCAATCAGAGCAGTTGTCAATTGTGAGTGGACGCTGTCCATGCCTGCGAGATTAGCTACTTCGATGGCGTGCAATAAATCCGAACGAGACATATTGGTTCGATCTTGTTCGGTTGGCGTTGGAGATAATGGCAGTATCATTGGTCTAGAAATTTTTTTCATAGCCAGTTGCCCATAGAAAGTATGAGGGTATTGGCTGGCTATTTTGTACCAGTTGTCGGCTAAATTTTTATGTCCCAGTTGTTCTTCGGCGCGTCCCGCCCAATAGCTTCCGCGCGACTTGCTTATCGCTGTTGCAACGTTTTCGTACATGGTGTTGAAATGAGCCAGTGCGACATTCGGTTGGTTTAAAAATCTTAGAGCCAACCATCCTGCCAGCCACTCTGCCTCTGCTCTTGCAGATTTATCGGATTGGTCATGATGTGCTGCTAAAATGTAAGCGGTTTTGTAATCCTTTTTTTCTAATGCTCGACGAATCATAATATGGCGTTCTTTCCACCATTCTTTTGCATTGCCGGCGTATTTAATGTCCGGCTGTTTCATAAGAATTTCAAGAGCGCCTTTATCTTCGTCGTGACGGCGGCGCCAGCTCAGGCGTTCGAATTGTAGGCCAGTGTTTTTTCTCAGGTGTTCAGGGATTTTATTGATCAGATTGTTGACGTTTTTTTTATCTTCCGCCAAGGCGATGCGCGCTTCAACGAGTTCCGGGTATCCTTTACTCATCATTATAGCAGTGGCGCGAGCCAGCGTGTATTTATGCGCAAAGAGTAGCTCGTCCAATCTCATCTCATGATCTGTGATTGTGAGGTGGTTTTGCCAGTACATCCACAGTGATTTTGTTTGGGTTTCGTTCATATCCAGATTTGGCCATGCTGTTTTTATGATGGCGGCAGCCTCATTGGTTTTTCCGATTTGTCTGGCGGCGTTCGAGAATTGTATGGCTCCCTTGCCTGTAAGGGGCGGGTACTTTGTAAACCATACCATAACCTGATCGGCAGGAAGTGTTTCCGGCATATTGCGCTCTGCACTTTTTCTTAGGGACGTTTGGTTTGGCCAATGTGGATTTTTTTCTATGAAATTTGCAATTCTGGAGAATGGGAGCGTGTCGTAGTCTTCTCTATATAGCATCCATTCATATAAGTTGATCATGCTTGAAGTTTTTAGCGCCATGACTTGATTTCTGGCATTGATCCAGTCTTGGTTATCCATTAACCGGAGAGCTTTGGCCTCGGTTAGTGTGGCGTTAATTGTTGCGTTGCCTAAGGGGGAGAGGTTTTTTTCTTGCGCTAGGCAAGTTGATGTCGTTAAGAATGCGTAGACACCGGCTATGCTCAGGGATAGAGTAAGTCTAACAGCATTCTTAACTATATAGGGAGTTATAACATTATGTTCCACGGATCGATTACAGCAATGGTGACCCCATTTTCTGACGGGACTTTTGATGCCAAGTCGTTCGAGAAAATTCTGGCGTATCAAATTGACAATGGGTCTCACGGTTTGGTTCCTTGTGGTACGACTGGTGAAGCTCCGACTTTGGAAGAGGCAGAGGTCAGAGCCATTCTTGACATGTCTGTGCAAGCGGTCAAGGGGCAAAATGGTCGACGTATTCCTGTCATTGCCGGAACAGGGTCCAATTCTACAGCCAAGACAATTCATATGACCCGTATGGCTCAAGACTGTGGGGTGGATGCGGCGTTGGTCGTTGTTCCTTATTATAATAAGCCCTCTCAAGACGGAATGTATGAACATTTTAAGTCTGTCCATGATGCGACGGATTTGCCAATCGTCCTTTATAATGTTCCTAGCAGATGCGGTGTGGAGATTTCTGTTGAGACGGTTTGTCGTCTTGCTGAGCTTCCGCGCATTATGGCGATTAAAGATGCGACACCGGATGTCTCCAGAACAACAGAAATTAAATCTCGTGTTAAAGATAGTTTTCGTGTTCTGTGTGGTGATGATGCGATCGCTGGGGCTGCTTTGGCTCATGGGGCGGACGGTTGCATTTCTGTGGCTTCTAATGTTGCTCCTGCTTTGTGTTCCCAATTCCAAGAAGCATGGGTGGCACGGAATATTTCTTTATTTCAAGAATTGCAGGCCAAGTTGATGCCTCTTCATAAAGTGCTTTTTATTGAGAGTTCTCCGGCTCCTGTTAAATATGCGGTTTCCCGATTGGGATTGTGTCGGGATGAGGTTCGGTTGCCTTTGGTTTCTGCGTCTGAGGGCTGTCGTTCCAAAGTTGATGTTGTTTTAGAGAATTTGGGGTTGATCGGTTCTGAAAAATCAGAGAAACTCCGCGCCTAATTTAGAAGATTTGATGAAATGGCCAAAAATACCAAAAAGGATGCGAAAGGACTGATCTCGGTGAACCATACGGTTGCCGAAAACCGTCGTGCCCGATTTGATTATTTTCTGGAGGAAAAATTTGAAGCCGGAGTCATGTTAACCGGTACAGAAGTTAAGTCTCTTCGTCATGGGCAATGTTCTTTGAATGAATGCTTTGCTGAGGAAAAAGGCGGGGATTTATGGCTGATCGGGTCTTATATTGCTCCTTATGGGCCGGCTGGGGCTCATTTACAGCATGTTCCGCGTCGAGAGCGTAAATTATTGATGCATCGGCGGGAATTGGCACGATTGTTTGCCGCGGTTAAGCAAAAGGGATACACTATAGTTCCTGTTCGCTTGTATTTTAATGCGCGTGGTGTGGCAAAAGTCGAGATTGCTTTGGCTAAGGGGAAAGCTCAGCATGACAAGCGTGAGACGATAAAGCAACGGGACTGGAATCGTTCTAAAAATCGAATCTTGCGTGGGGACGGTGATTAATTTCCCTAAAATTTGATTATTTACATAAAATGATGTATAAGGTTAGACACAATAACCTAATAAGCAAAAAATAGGGTGTGTCTATGTTACGTTTTGGGATGGCTGCGCTTTCGCCAGCTGCGATCTATTCTGTTGATAATCATTGGGATGACTACCGCGAGGCTTTACGTCTCATTGCCTTGCATGATTTGGAAGTGGCAGGAGTTCCTCCAACTCATCAATCTGTTAAAGCCCGTAGTGATGAATGGCATAATCGTTTTATGCGGGAGAACCAGCGTAATATTCGTTTGGCTTTGGCGGCTGCACAGGATCAGTTGCAGGATATTTATCATCCCCAAGATAGGCGCTTGGTTTATTCATCTTAATTTTTCGATTATCTTTGGCTATAGTTTAGGAAGCGGTGGGCTGATATACTATTTTTATGAAGCCTGTTTGCACAATTAATCTACCAACAGAGATGTCTAATTTGGAAACCCGAAAGATTTTTCGGATTTTGGGTAAAGATTCTGTGCGTTTTGTTGGTGGGTGTGTTCGGAATGCTCTTTTAGGTGAAGTTATTGGAGATATTGACCTTGCAACGTCTCTTCCCCCTCAAAACGTGACGGAGCGTTTATTAAAAAACGGAATCAAATCAATTCCTACCGGAATTCAGCACGGAACTGTTACGGCTGTTATAAATGGTAAATCATACGAAATAACGACGTTGCGTATCGATATGGATACGGATGGTCGCCACGCTTCCGTGACTTTTTCTGCTGATTGGCAGGAAGATGCCAAGAGACGAGATTTTACTATGAATGCTCTTTATGCTGATATGGATGGGCATGTTTATGATCCGCTAGGGAGTGGTATTTCTGATCTCAAGCAGCGCAAAGTCAAATTTGTTGGTGATCCTTATCTTCGGATAAAGGAAGATTATTTGCGAATTCTAAGATTTTTTCGTTTTCATACTCAATATGGGAAGGGAAGAATTAATGCAAAAGGGTATCGAGCCTGTCTTGATCTTAAGGATGGGCTTAAGTCTCTTTCCAAAGAGCGCGTTACACAAGAGCTATCCAAGATTTTGCTTTCTCCTT
>JAGRKB010000017.1 GCA_020442425.1 Alphaproteobacteria bacterium
ATATATTTTCCACGCGGGTTTTTCAACCGCCGACAAAGTAACGTCGGTTTCAGGCCGTGGAGTTGGTATGGACGTTGTACGCACCAATATTGAAAAAATTGGTGGCTCAATTGAAATGAAATCAACAGAAGGAAAAGGCTCAACCTTCTTTATCAAAATACCTCTAACTTTGGCGATTGTGTCATCATTGATCGTTGAGTCCGGCGGTGAGAGATTTGCAATACCTCAATTGGCAGTGCGCGAATTGGTTCTGGTCTCTCAAAAGTCCGAAAATCGTATCGAGATGATCCGAAACACTCCAGTTTTCAGACTGAGAGACAAACTTCTCCCTCTCGTTTCTCTTGAGGACCTATTGAAATTAGGTGATAACAGCAGCGAAGACATCGAAACCCGCTTCGAACATAAATATATTATTGTCACACAAGTCGGGAACTATTCTTTCGGGTTAATCGTCGATCAAGTCTTTGACACCGAAGAAATTGTGGTGAAACCGGTCGCAAAAATCCTTAAAGATATCGAGCTATTCTCCGGGAACACTATTTTGGGTGATGGCAGCGTCATCATGATTCTGGATCCGGGCGGAATTGCAAAAGTAACCGGAGAAAATTCAGTTACCGACGCAGCACAGGACAACGCCGAAGAACATCGCCGCCTGTCAGCCGAAAAGAAAACCTCCCTTCTTCTGTTCACTGCAGGAAAAGGATCACCAAAAGCAGTTCCTCTGTCTTTGATCTCACGTTTGGAAAATGTAGAAACATCGTCCATAGAAGAAACAGATGGGCAAATGTTGGTTCAATACCGTGGATCTTTGATGCCGATCTTGCCGTTCTCAAGCGACATAGATATGAGCAACGCAACCGCTAAACCTCTTCTGGTGTTTGCAGATCGTGGAAAAAGCGTTGGTTTGATTGTAGACGAGATTGTTGACATTCGTGAAGAAGCTATTGAGATTCAATTGGACGGAAAACGCCAAGGAGTATTCGGTAGCGCCATTATCTCCGGAAAAGCAACGGAAATTGTCGATGTAATGCATTTCCTCAATTCTGTTCACGGGGATTGGTTTAAAGACCATGGGGACGAGCCGTTCCTACAACATGACAAAATGAAAAAAGAAGGGCGTTCCTCAGGCAAACGCATTTTGCTGGTGGATGACAGCCCATTCTTCCGCAACATGCTCTGCCCTTTGTTAACAGCAGCTGGATATGAAGTAATCGCCGTCGACGGCCCTTCCAAAGCTCTGGAACTGACTGAGTCTGAAGAAAACTTTGACATCATCATCTCTGACATCGAAATGCCGGATATGAACGGATACGATTTTGCGATGAAAGTCCGCGCATCCGACAAATGGCAGAACACTCCAATGGTGGCGTTAACATCACATGCGACACCGGAAGATATCGATCATGGCTATGAAGTCGGATTTGATGAGTATATCGCAAAGTTTGACAGAGACACCCTACTGAGCACCATTTCAAAGACTCTCTCAAAAGGAATTGAAGCATGAGTGATAACGTAAACCCACAACAAGACGGTAACGCAACTTCTGGCAAAGCAGGAACGCTATTGGCAGAGGGAAAAACAAAAGAATTTCTGACCATTGAAATCCAAGGTCAGATGTTTGGCATCCCTATTCTTCAAGTACAAGACGTATTAGGAGAATTGAAAGTCACAAGAATTCCATTAGCCCCACCACAAGTGTCAGGCTCTTTGAATCTTCGGGGACGTATTGTAACAGCAATTGATGTAAGAAAATGTCTTGGACTTCCCCCATTAGAAGAAGCGGAAGCCGCCACCCGCATGAGTGTCGTAGTCAATTATGACGACGAACTTTACAGCTTGATCATTGATTGCGTTGGTGACGTCCTAACACTACACAACAAAGATTTTGAAGCCAATCCAGCAACGCTGGACCTAATATGGAAGTCTGTATCTTTAGGTGTATACCGTCTGGATGGAAGAATTCTTGTTGTGCTGGATGTTCCTAAGTTACTTTCCTCACTTCAGCATCCAAACTGATAACAATTATAACCTTTTATTTAGGGTTCCCACGTAAGATGAATAGAATTTCATCTGCGTAGCCCTCAAGAAAAGCGATACGGGAGTATTTACAATGAAAACTTGTCTGGTAGTTGACGATAGCCGAGTGGTACGCAAAGTAGCGCGCCGTATTCTGGAAGATCTAAGATTCAATTGCGAAGAAGCAGAAGATGGACAACAGGCCTACGAATTTTGCTCGACAGCAATGCCAGAGGTTATTCTTCTCGATTGGAATATGCCGGTTATGAGCGGAATTGAATTCCTTGAAAAACTGCGCCAAATGCCTTCGGGAGACACGCCTCGCGTTGTCTTTTGCACAACAGAAAACGATATGTCTCATATTCAGCGCGCTATGATGGCCGGAGCCAATGAATATATCATGAAGCCATTTGATACAGACATCATAAAATCCAAATTTATTCAAATTGGACTGATTGACGACGAATAGAATTTTTGGGAGTGAGCACAAACTCGCTCCTGAAACAAGGGCACGCCCGAAAAATAGACAAAAAAACAGACAAAACAATAACAAGAATGCAGGCGCGTAATATGTCCTCCCCTTCACCCAACACTCCAATAAAAGTAATGATTGTTGATGATTCTGCAGTCATTCGTGGTTTTTTGGGGAAAATACTGGAAAATGAAGCCGGTTTTGAAGTTACAAGCACAGCGGCCAACGGACAAATTGCAGTCTCGAATCTCAAGAAAAACAAACATGACATTATCCTGCTTGATGTCGAAATGCCGGTAATGGATGGATTAACCGCTATTCCTTTACTTTTGGAAGCGCAGCCTAACACCAGAATAATTATGTGCTCAACGCTAACCACGGAAAATGCAGAAACCACGTTAAGAGCCTTTGCTCTTGGAGCGGTCGAATGCATTGCAAAACCAAGTACGACGCAAGATATCTACGCAAAAGATACATTCCGCAACATCCTTATTCACACTTTGAAAGAAATTGCAGGCGTAAGAAAAATTGCGCCCGCCCCATCCCCAACCAAAGCATCATCCAACCAATCAAGCCGCGAAGCGCGACAAGAAGCCTTAAGAGCCCCCCAAACAGAACATGTGACATTAGATCGTTCAAAGAAGATTGTTACTTTGCGCGCGTCCAATCAAGGATTTTCAGGAAAACCGGAGCTACTAGCCATAGGAAGCTCTACAGGGGGGCCAAACGCTCTGTTTGAACTCATCCCCAATCTAAAAGGGATTCAAATTCCAGTTGTCATCACCCAACACATGCCACCTACTTTTACGCGCATTCTGGCAGAGCATATTGAACAACAAACAGGCTTGAAAGCCGTCGAAGGTGCAGAAGGTATGCCTCTTCTTCCAGGGCGCATCCACGTCGCCCCAGGGGGGCACCATATGCTTTTCAAAAAGAACGGTCCTTCGAGCGTGATCACTCTTGACGATGGCCCTATGGAAAATTTCTGCCGTCCGGCTGTTGACCCGATGCTTCGCTCCGCTGTTGCAATATACGGGGAAAAAATTATGACTGTAATTCTGACAGGAATGGGGCAAGACGGCATGTTGGGCGCCAGAGAAGTCATTAAAGCCGGAGGCCGCGTTATAGCGCAAGATGAGGAAACCAGTGTTGTTTGGGGCATGCCGGGAGCAGTTGCACTGGATGGCTCGTGCTCTGCCGTTCTTCCACTCAAAGAAATTGGACCATGGTTACGCAAATCGAGCTTGCGTTTAGGGTAAGGAAAAGGATAATAGGCGCATGAAAATTTCAGATTTTGAACTTTATAAATCTCTTCTCTACGACAAATCCGGTTTGGTCATTACGCCGGACAAATCCTATTTGCTCGATTCACGCCTGACGCCGATTGCAAAGAAATGGAATTACGCAACGCTAGAGGCAATGACCCTTCACTTGCGAGCCCTTCCGGACGAGAAGTTAATTAAAGACATCGTGGAAGCAATGACGACCAACGAAACCTCGTTCTTCCGCGATACAAAACCATTTACGATCTTCCAAGAAACCATTCTCCCCGTCCTTCTGGAAAAAAGAAAAACCAAAAGAACTCTACGCATCTGGTGCGCCGCATGCTCCAGTGGGCAAGAACCATATTCGCTGGCCATGATCCTCAAGGAAAAAGAGGCTGAATTAAGAGGCTGGAGAATTGAAATCGTCGCGACAGATATTTCTGATGAAATTCTCGATCAAGCCAAACGGGCAAGTTATACCCAATTTGAAGTCCAGCGCGGCCTTCCCATTCAATATTTGATGAAATATTTCATGCAAATTGGCGAAGCTTGGCAGCTAAAAGACGAAATCCGGAACATGATAAGATTCTCGAACTTCAACCTTCTGGATTCCATGTCACGTTTAGGGACATTTGATATTGTATTCTGCCGGAATGTACTGATTTATTTTGATGAAAAAAATAAGCGCACTATTCTGGAAAAAATTGCAGGGCAGCTTGAAAACGATGGCTTCTTGTTACTAGGCGGTGCAGAAACAGTTCTGGGAATCACAGACAAATTTGCACCAAACCCTGAAAAACGTGGCCTCTACGTCAAAACGCAAGCAGCAAAAGAGGGATCATCCTCTGCAACGGGCTCAGCCACAGGAAGCTCAACATCGGGATCAAGCGCTGGTTCGACAAGACCAATCGGCTCCGGACTAACAACAGGGCTTTTCAAACGCACATAATATGTTACAAACGGGCATCACCAATTTTATAGGAGTTGCCCGTTATGTCCGTAGCCGCGAAACCACGCACATCCCCACGCCCAGATCGCATAGAAATCAAAACAGCCCTACTCTCTGTCTCTGATAAAACCGGACTGATTGATCTCGCAAAAGCACTCCAAACAGCCGGTGTCAAACTCCTGTCAACGGGAGGAACCTCTAAGGCAATCCGTGACGCAGGATTGGATGTAACAGATGTATCCGAGCACACAGGCTTTCCCGAGATTATGGATGGTCGTGTAAAAACCCTACACCCAAAAGTTCACGGTGGATTACTGGCCCGCCGCGATGACGCCGACCATATCGAAGCCATGACTGAACAAAATATTGGAACCATTGATTTGCTGGTGGTTAACCTCTACCCGTTTCGTGAGACAGTCGCGAAAGGTGCAGACTATGATAATTGCGTAGAGAATATCGATATCGGCGGACCGGCCATGCTGCGCGCAGCGGCAAAAAATCACGATTTTGTGACAGTCGTAACAGACCCATCAGACTACGCGACAATTGCAGAAGAAATTGCAAATGGTGGAACAACATTCCAAACGCGTCAACGTCTAGCTGCCAAAACTTACGCGGCAACCGCGAGTTATGATGCTGCGATTTCCGCTTGGTTTGCCAAAGAGTTAGACGAAAGCTTTCCACAAACGCTTTCCGTCTCGGCAACGAAAATCGATACGTTGCGTTACGGGGAAAACCCACATCAGCAAGCCGCTGTCTACTCGGACGGATCAGGCCGCGCAGGAGTCGTCACAGCAAAACAGTTACAGGGTAAAGAACTCTCCTATAACAATTTGAATGATACAGATGCGGCCTTTGAACTGGTCTCTGAATTCGACACACCCGCTGTCGCAATTATCAAACACGCTAATCCATGCGGTGTCGCAACCGGATCGGATATGATCTCCGCCTATAAAGACGCGCTGGCCTGTGACCCCACCAGCGCCTTCGGCGGTATCATCGCCCTAAACCGTCCGTTGGACGGTGCGACAGCAGAAGAAATCATCAAGATTTTCTCCGAAGTCATCATTGCTCCGGAAATTTCAGACGAAGCAAAAGCGATTCTTGCCGCCAAGAAAAACGTCCGTGTACTTGAGACAGGCGGAATGGCGGATCCACTGGCAGCCCGCATGACACTTAAAACCATATCAGGCGGCTGGTTGTTACAAACGGCAGACAACGGCCACATTACTGAAGCCGACCTAAAAATCGTAACCAAACGCAAGCCTACAGAGCAAGAACTCAAAGACCTGCTCTTTGCTTTCCGTGTTTGCAAACATGTAAAATCAAATGCGATCATATACGCGAAAAACGGAAAAACCGTCGGTATTGGTGCAGGCCAAATGTCGCGTGTAGACTCAAGCCGCATCGCGGCGTGGAAAGGCAGAGAAACAGGACTAATTCCATTGCAAAACACCCCCTCCCCCTTGAGGGGGGAGGGTCAGGGTGGGGGTGACAATCCTAACAGTGACGCGCAAAATATGGTCGTTGCCTCTGACGCGTTCTTCCCCTTCCCTGACGGTTTATTGGCCGCAGCTGACGCAGGAGCAACGGCTGTCATTCAACCGGGGGGATCAATCAAAGACGAAGATGTCATCAAAGCAGCCGACGAACGCGGCCTAGCTATGGTTCTAACCGGAATGCGCCACTTCAGACACTAAAAGCCGCACATCGTTAACCTTCTTTTTACCCTTTTTTTATGGTATTCCCCACTCCCAATCATGTAGAATAGGGGAAAATATAAGAAAACTTAAAGAGGGATATTTTGAATCAAGTCCAAGAAAAAAATGTATCCATAAGTCACAGAATTTCGCTCGCTGGCGAGGGAGGGTCCAGAGGAGTCTGGGCAGGGCTTGCCGAAACTATTGGCATGCCTGTAGATATAATTAACGAAGGCCTGCGTATGATTGGTCTAAATGTGTCTGATGAACCTGCTTTAGGTGGAAAACAAATCAACAAATATGTCCAATCAGGGCTAGATTGGTACTATCAGACCGTAGCGCCAGCCTTAGGGGCTCAAAACCAGCCGATAATTGATGATTTGGACAGATCCATTTTCACTATGACATACCATGGAGGACGACTAGCTGGCTTTGGTGGAGTTGCAAAAGCGGGACTAGCCATCTCCACGAAGCTCGGGGCAAGCATGATTACCGGAGGAACAATCCAATTCAGTGAGGATGCGTCCCAAATGACATCACAATGGGTCAATGAAGCCTTCGCTAATAGCAAGTCAGATATTACAGCTAACACCGCAACCTCGGCTGACGCGAACCCTACACATCAACCAAAACAAGAGCAGGTCAGACTAGACCTGACAAAGCTCTCGTTTTAAACAGATAGGGCTTTCAAAGTTTTTTAAGGGCCTAAATAGGCCCTTTTTACTTTAAACATCTGCTCTTAAAAATTAAGCCTGTAAAAAACAAAGGGCCGAAAACTCGGCCCTCATTTTTGTTACTTTAGCATTTCTATTGAAGCTCAAGCTTCGGAGCAGCCACTTGCTGCGCAGAAGATGCCCCTCTTGATTGAGTTATATCTGCACTATTATCACCAAAAGACAACCACCCCTTTATGCGCTGCATTATACCTGGCTTAGCTATTTCATCTCTTGCTTCAGAAAAACCAGTCATATCAAGCTTAACTTGAGAGACCTGTGGTCTAGACTGCGCCGGAGCAGTAGCTTGTGGGGATGGCATTGTCGAAGGCGCTTCAATATCAGGGATAGTACCCGCAGCCACAGCAGAGTTAGCTACTTGTTGGGTATTAGCTGCAGCTTGCCTAGTCATGTCAACAGTTACGTTCTGAACTGAGCCAGTAAGCATACGAGCAAGTTTTTCAGTAAGCTCTTCATATCTCGAAGTATCTAACCCTTCTAAATCAGATGTATCAATTTTCGAATGAGTTACGTCACCACTTTTGATTTTCTGGGTAGTATATGTCTCGGCCTCCTGTATCCATTTCTTAGCCCATTCAGGATGTTCCATACCAACAACATCACAAAAGCCACACGCAATTTTTCCCAAAAAGCCCAACAAACTGGTTCCTCGAGCCACACCACCTCTAGCAGAAGTATCTAAACCAATTTCGCTACTAGCCCGCTGGCTCTGGATTCCATATTCGGTTTCCATGAATTTTAAAAGCTCTTGAGTCAAAGCATCTAGCTGCTTTGTATCTTTCAGCTTCTCAATCTCTAGTCGTGCCCCAATCGAGTTTGCAGTAGTCTCTAGCGCCTTATTAACACGAGCCTTTAGATCCTCTGCAGGAATTTGCCCCATTTGAGCCGCGGACTCGCCAAGAGCCCGAACCATTCCTTGCAAAGCAAACTTGGCCTTTTCAGGGTATTTGGCATAATACTCCCTAAACGCCTGAATAAATGCATTATCATCTACTTTGCTATCAGCATTACTAGCCAAATTCTGCAAACCAGAAACACCCGAAGAAACCGCTGATAAAGGATCTACTGCCATTACACTACTCCATAGTTATCAATACTCATAAAATACTTCTCATTAATTACAATTTAGGCTTCATCAGTTGACTCATCAACTGACCATCTTGTTCAAAGACAACTCCATTTATTCCTTTAGCAAATCCTTCCGGAACACCTGTCTGATCTTGACAAATCTCCATCTGTGCCTCTCCAAACTTCTCAAAAAATGCGGCAAAGTTCCCAATATTACTTCTCCCAGCTTCACCAGCAAGAGGAGCCCTTGCAGCACTGTTTCTCAAAGCACTATCATATGCGCCAACAACACACTCAGTCTGTTGTGCATTTAGTTCCTTGGCTCCCGCACTCTTCAATACAAAGTCTCTTGTTTGTTGAAAAGCATCCTGATAAGCTCCCAAATCTAAACCTTGTTGACTATCATCGTCTACCAGAGATCTCTGAGGATTTCTAAAACTACCATCAGGGTTTAGGTCCAACGCCCCAGAAGATATTTCAGATTTTCTCAAAACATCATTATGCGCCGTTTTTATCTCGGCCCCCACCCCAGTAGCCTCTTCAGCCATAGTAAGAACATTACCACCAATATCAAACAAAGAAACACCGATCGTCGTTGCAACTGCACCAACAGCCAAAGTTGCGACTCCCCATTTTGACTTCAAAAACCCCTTAACCTTCTCGGTTGTCGTCTTAGGAGGAGATTTCTCAAGCCCCATCGCAATACGCTTTTCTCTATTAGCAAGCTCTGCAGCCTCAGCTTGAGCATTCTGAGCACGAGCATGCGCAGCCCTCTCTGCCTCATCCCCTCCCCCGTGTTTAGCAAACTCATGAACCTGAAGACTCCCGCGCCCACGATCAATAATAAGACCGTTTGGAGTACGCTCAACTTTCGTCGGATCTATAGAATCTGTCATCTCTACCACCTTGTTAGTCCTGCCGTTTTTTACTTTATGCCTATACTATATAGGATCATACGTAATATTGCAAACTTTTATGTAAATTTTTATGTAACAATATTAGTTAATCCACACACCTATATAGAAAGATATATATTAATTCATAGAATATTGCAAGAAAAAACTGTAAAAGAATCTTTAACTCAAGTTTGCAAAATATGACGGAAATGTGGCAAGATGATCTCGCTTGATACAAACACGTTCGGTAATAACGTCAAATCAATTAATTTTGACACAAGGAACAAGCGACGCCCCGTATTAAACATACGATAGAAGCGCAGTGACGATGTGACAAAGTTAAGGGAAAAGACGATAACGTGAGATAAAGCAAAGAGGGATAACAATAACGTGCATCAATATAGTCAAACAAATTTTGATTTGGACAAGGCACGAGCGACGACACCTAGTTAACCTAGGTTAGGAGCGATGTAACACCGTCCAAACCATAATTTGAAAGACTATAAATAAAAATAAGCACGAGAAAACCAGAACATCCCCGCTCTATCAATTGTGTCCGGTAATAGGAAATAGAGAAAACAACATAGAGGGTGTCATCATGAAGTTTCTCGATACGATAAGTGGTAACGGGTTAACACAACTCGAAACAAGAGAAAACAGCATTTTCTCGGAACCAAACGCGCCCATTGACGAGATGGCAAGCGTACAAGAGCTGCACACAATGCGGAAACGCTACATTAGTGCACTGGAAAAAATCCGCCAACGGCCTGACGCTGATGATCAAATAGCAGAGACAAAAACTGCTCTGACGATTTATCAGGACTTATGCGGATTGGAACAACAACAAATTGCATCTAAAATAGCACGCCACAAGCAAACAATATCCGATGTAGAAAAAAGTCAACAATCTCTTCTGACTGCAAGCGGCAACATGCCAAATGGAGCAAATGAGATCATCGCCGCTTTCGAACACAACCAAGCTGTTATTAGAAAAATCGAGGCCGAGATAAAAAAGGCGCAAAGACTCTCACGCCTTATCACACGTCAATTAGAACAATCAGAAAATGACGCAAGAAAATTTCTGGAGTCAATCGAAGACGCCAAGCCCTTAACCTCACAGACCCACGATAAGGCTACACAAGAACTCTTGCGCAAATTGGGAGTCGACGCAAATGCGCCGATTGAAACGATCCATGTCGTCGAAGAACCGACAACAGAAAATATGAGAGACTTTCCTCTTCATGCAAGAGGCAAGAAGCTCCTTTCTACTCCCAAACAACCACCTAATCAAAATCCGGATGATATAGAACGAAAAATACACGAGATTGAAGCAGAGGTCGAACTTAATACCATTAAACAAGCAATAAGAAGTAAACCCAGAAGCTGGAAGAATGCTCATGACATTCTGCAATGGCATTTCAAACACCCCATCGTCAGAACCGCTCGAGAAATAAACAAACGCCTCGCCAAGGGGATTAAAGATGAATACACGTTGGAGCTTATGCTCCATCGTCGAGAAATTATGAGACTAAAAGGCTTGTATGAAGAAAAATATGCCGATCTACTTGAAGAGAATAAAGCACAAGTAAAAAAAGCAGAAACAGCTCCTTCACAACCAAAAGCCCTACTTGCAGCGTCCACTGATACAGACGACATATATGACGCATATGTATCGCCTCTGGATGATGACTCTCTTTCAGATCTCCAAGCTCTAAGAAAATATAATTACTTCTCTTATGATGAAATGGAGAGAAGGAGAAGAGACGATAGAGAAATATCAAAAACTGAAGATGCAGAGTTTCTGGAACATATCCACATCCCCTACCTAATGGATGAAATCAGCAGAACAAGAGCAGAAATTAAAAGGCTAAAAAGTGCTGGCAAGTCACCCTCTTTCGAAGAGGATCACTATAAAGAAACCCAGAAAACCATGTTAGCCGCTTACCGGCGCGTTAAAGCCTTAAAGCAGGAAGAAGTGCGCCCAGAAACCCTGAGCCTAAACCAACAGTCTCAAACCTCGATTTTAGGTGGGATAAAAAGTCTGGTTTCTGCCTTTACAAAAGCCGCAAAGAATACAGCAGAAGTGGCAGCAGCCATGATCCTCCAACCAAGAGCTGCCATGGCCGCCGTCTTAGCGCTAAGCACAGGAACAGCTCTTTCACCGAAAGAAGCACAACGCATAGAAACACCAACTGCAAAAATTGCGTTTGATGCTGCTCAACTTCCGGAAATTCCGGAGTCTGGACTGTTCAATCAAGACGATGTTGAAAAAATTCTCGGGGCATCCCCGATAGCAGTATCCGCTTCTATAATCAATAATGAACAACGGAAAGCGGCTTGCAAATACACACATGGGAACAATAACAAACAATCCCTTGACCAGTGTTTAAAACTGGTCGTAAGCTAAAAAAGAACTACAATAAATAGAAGGCAAAAAGCCTCAAATAAAATCAAGGTGTGTACAAATGGATCGGAAAGAACTCTCCGCGGCCAATAATTCGCGATCACCCGAGAGACAGAACGCTCTCAGGAGCGAATCTATACGCAAACTATACTCCAGACATGAAAAAGCCGTTCGCAACTCCATTGCGAAAACCCTCGATGCAGACACAACACTGACACAAAAGCTGGAAGACATCTGGATAATTCACGAAGCATTAAAAAAAGAACGCAGAGCTCTTGGAAAGCTGACAATAAAGTCGGAAACAATGCAATCCCGACTTACGGACAACTTATCATTATCGATCTACGTAACGGGGATTATAAAAACTCTAAAAACAGACCTCCTCAACGAACAGGTCAGACACATCACAAGAGAGAATATAGAGCGCAGGGCAAGATCAAACCACAACCAACAAAACCAAAAGCCGCGTAAACTGGTCTGGAAAAACATCTGGCCGTATCCGGCCTCACAACTCCTGACCAAATCCTTATCCCCATCACAACGCCCCGATGTGATGAATGCAATTAAATCGCTTATCTCGACAGGAAAAGATTGGGGTCAATATTATCGAAGAGAAACAGGGTCAGAATTACAAATAAAATATACGCAGTCTATAAAATGGGTCACCAGAACCAAGCAGAATGCAGAGCATAGACTGAAACGCTGGTCAGAAGGCATTGCAGCAGGCATAAAAAATGCATCGAAAGGTTTAAAGATCCTTGGCGGACAATTGGCGCCAAGCGCGTCTGCGATTATTCTTGCCCCGGCAATTCTCATACAACCTGCCCCACCAAAAGACGAAACAAAACAACTGACGGACATAAGTCCCGTTGCGATATCATCCTCTACTGCGTTAAAAGAAAACTTCTATGCCGCATCAATTCCAAAACAAGCCCCCCCTAAACAAATCATTGGAGCAAACACAAAACCAGAAAGCGCACCCCTTCCAACCAGTGCGGAAAGAGTGCAGGTAGCTAAAGTACATCCTAAGCACACCCCTCCAAAAGATCTGGTACGCATCCCGAATAATTTAGAAGCGCAAGTGAATGTTTTGATTGCTGAATGGTTTGAAGGTGCAGATCATAAAAGATACGGCTATAGCGCAAATGGAAAAGGCCGTAGCACTCGAGTCAGCTGCTCCCATTTTATCAGAAACACGCTTGCAAATGTTGAAAGTGGTCTATCAGGATACGGATTATCTCTTCAAGCCAATAGTCTGCCTCAAAACTCTGCAAACATCGTAGAATATATTGCAAGAGCAACCAAAAGGCCTCCAAGAAGGATCGCACGCCACAGCGATCTGGCAAACCTTCACCCCGGTGATGTCATCGGAGTTGATTCGGGAAGAAACAAACACAGATTTGATAATAGACGTAGCGGAATCGATCACATCATGATTGCGTACAAAGACCCGAAAACCCAAAAACTTATGTTAGCCGAAAGCACATCACGAAAAGACAAAGAGGGACGGAACGGCGTTCAGGCTCTACCCGTAGAAGATTATATAGAACTACTAAAAACAAGACTCCATTGGAGGTTTTTTGCAATATCAGTCCTACCTATGATTCAAGATCAAAAAGACATGCAAGTGGCAAACAAGGCGCCTAAACCAGCTGCTCAATCCCAAAGATACGTTCACAGAAACCACTCTACAAATCACGAAAGACCGTCCAGATCAGCCGACACGCTCGACCGAGCTTCAAGAACCTTTGAACAAGCAGCAACCCCGAAAAAAGGGGAAGAATCGAGAGTTTTGGCTATTTTAAACGGCGCCCCCTTAGAAGGAGCAAATTCGATGTCTTCTATTTCCGGAGCACCGGAATCGAGATTACAATAACTGCCCCAATACCCCCACACAAAACCATTGAAAAAAGTGCAAAAACCCCCTATTGAAGGGGCATGACAACAACGCCATTAGACAAAATCCGCAACTTTGCGATTATCGCCCACATCGACCACGGGAAATCCACTCTGGCCGACCGCCTCATTCAATCCTGCGGCGGCCTCACCGATCGTGAGATGAAACAGCAAGTACTCGATAACATGGAAATCGAGCGCGAACGCGGCATTACCATTAAAGCCCAAACCGTCCGCCTGAATTATAAAGGCGCCGATGGCGAAACCTATCAATACAACCTCATGGACACGCCGGGCCACGTGGACTTCACCTATGAAGTCTCACGCTCTTTGGCGTCCTGTGAAGGCTCCCTGCTTGTTGTGGATGCCACCCAAGGCGTTGAAGCTCAAACGCTCGCCAACGTCTATCAGGCAATTGATAACAACCACGAGATTATCCCTGTTATTAACAAAATTGACCTCCCCGCCGCCGATGTCGAACGCGTCAGAGAACAGATTGAGGACGTCATCGGGATTGACGCGTCTGACGCTGTCTGCGTTTCAGGAAAAAGCGGGATCAACATCGACCAACTGTTAGAAGCCATCTACAAGCGCCTCCCCCCACCAAAAGGCCAAACCGACACGCCGACAAAGGCCCTGTTGGTGGATAGCTGGTACGATTCCTATCTTGGCGTGGTCATTTTGGTACGCGTTATCGACGGGTATTTGAGAAAAGGCATGAAAGTCCGCTTCATGGGCAGCAAAGCCACGCGCGAGATTGACCGTGTTGGTATCTTTACCCCAAAACACGTACTAGTGGATGAACTCGGCCCCGGCGAGATGGGCTTCATCACAGCCGCGATCAAGGAAATCTCAGAAACCAAAGTCGGGGATACGATCACCGAAGAACGCTTTGCCGACAAAGTCACACCACTTGCAGGGTTTAAACCTTCCGTCCCGATGGTGTTCTGTTCTCTGTTCCCTATCGACAGTTCAGAATTTGAAAAACTCCGTGACTGCTTGGGCAAACTAGCTTTGAATGATGCCTCTCTTCACTACGAACAAGAAAGCTCCCAAGCGTTGGGTATGGGCTTTCGCTGCGGATTTTTGGGCCTCCTCCACATGGAGATCATCCAAGAACGCCTCGACCGCGAATTTGATTTGGACTTGATCCCGACTGCCCCAAGTGTGGTCTATAAGCTCGACCTGACCGACGGATCAAAAATGGAGATTTATAACCCTGTCGATATGCCGGAAGTACAGCGTATCAAAGAAATTTACGAACCTTGGATCAAAGCAACCATCCTGACCCCTGATGAATATCTGGGCGGATTGCTGAAACTCTGCGAAGAACGTCGCGGCGAACAGATCAACCTGTCTTACGTCGGGTCTCGCGCAATGCTCGAATACCGTCTACCGTTAAACGAAATTGTCTTTGACTTCTATGACCGGCTAAAATCCATTTCGAAAGGCTATGCAAGTTTTGACTACCAACTCGACGAATTCGTCGCAGGCGATCTGGTCAAAATGGACGTCATGGTCAATCAAGAAAGCGTTGACGCTTTGGCTATGATCGTCCACCGCTCCCAAGCCGAACGCCGTGGCCGCCAGCTTTGCGAACGCCTGAAAGACCTGATCCCGCGCCAATTGTTTAAAATCGCTATTCAGGCAGCCATCGGCGGAAAAATCATTGCCCGTGAAGACGTCTCGGCCATGCGCAAAGACGTAACTGCAAAATGTTACGGCGGCGACGTATCACGGAAACGCAAACTCCTCGACAAACAAAAAGAGGGTAAGAAAAAGATGCGTCAATACGGGAACGTTGAAATTCCTCAATCCGCCTTTATCGCCGCCCTCAAAATGGGCGATGAGAAATAGAGAATGGAAACTAAAGCAACATCTTCTCCCGCTCAAATACTGGATATACTCAGGGACAACCTTGAAGGATGTTTCCATTCGACACCATTGATCATGTCAATCCTTGCCTCTCAGAGATTTAAAGCTGGCGGAGACTTTAATTCTTGGCTAGGAAAACATGCTGAAACCATCAGTCACGAAGGACAAACCTACTATTCGATCCCCCCAGTCTACACTCACAGAACAGAAACACTAAAAAGAAAAGTTGAAAGAGCAAAGAATGCAAGTAAAATTCTCCCAAGAACTGTTCTCATCTCTTTTGTAAGTATTTTTGATAGTTTTATTTATGGGCTTATAAGATCATTTCTTATTCTCAAACCTGAAATTCTCAATTGTGAACAAAAACAAATTCCACTATCTGAATTAAAAAACTTTTCAAATTTTAATGAAATTAGAGAACATATTCTCGAGCAAGAAATAGAAGAAATGATGAGAGGAAGTCACTCTGATCATATTCAGTGGATAGAAAAAATTTTCAATATAGACCTTAAAAGTATTATCAATTCTTGGGAAAAATTTATTGAAATAACCGAAAGACGAAATCTTTATGTTCATTCTGATGGAATCGTAAATAAACAATATATGAGCATCTGCAAAAAGAACGAAGTCGACTTACAAGAAACACAGTTAGGAACCGAGCTAGAAGTAAGCAGAGCCTATCTTAAAGAGTCTTTAGACTGCCTACTAGAAACATCCGTAGCAATACAGCAAGCATTGTGGAGAAAGATTTTCCCCAAAAATGAAAATCAACTAGAGGAAGCCGATAAATCTCTTATTAACATTACATACAGCCTTATACTAAATGGTGAATACCTTTTAGCACAAAAGGTTCTTCTAAACGCTCAAAAAAATATAAGAAAGTATCGTTCTGAGGCAAATAGACTTACCAACATTATTAATCTTGCGCAGACATACTACCACCTCGGGGACAAAGACTCCTGTATAGAAATTCTGGAAAAAATAGATTGGTCGGCATGCCAAGATAAATACAAACTCTGTTACTGTGTTTTAACAGAAAATTATGATGAAGCTTCTGGCATAATGAAAAAAATAGGTAATCCAGAAGATCTTGACATCAACTATAATGAATGGCCCATATTTAAAAATTTTAGGGAAAACGATCTTTTTTTCAGCACATACAAAAGCATCTTCGGAAAAGATCCAAATCACCTTGAAATTCCAGAGGAAGCACAACTGGAAAGAAAGAATTGGAATAAAATGTTAAGCTTTATTGAAGAAAAATAGCACGATTTAGCATGTTGACACTATTCGGACGTTGGCTCAAAGGCCTCATCGCAGGCTGGTTGATGGCCTTTATTTTCTTCCTGATTAAACGCGCACTGCAACGCGCATTCGGGGATGTTGCATCTATGCAGGCAGAGGCTCAAAACGACCCGACACGCGCAGCGCGCCACGGCAATACATCAGACATTATCGAGACAATCTGGATTGGTATGAGCGCAGATCAATTGCGCATGACATTCGGCGCACCGACATCAAAAGAGAAAGTATCTTTTACGCAGGAAAACTGGATCTACCAGAAATGGCAAGGGCGAGACACCCCCACAAAAGTCACTCTTGAAAACAACAAAGTGACATCTTGGGAAGAGCTCCCGCCCTTACAAATCTCAGCCACAAACAGCTAAAAACTATTCTTTTGTCTCGCAAGACCCACCACCACAGCAAGAGCCTTGTCCATCCCTGCAAGCAGTATTGAGCTTGAGAGGAACATAAAGAGGACAAAAACCAACAGCTGCCGTTCCCAAAAAGACGATACCCACTAAACCGATATAACGGGCATCTCCTTCAAGAATGAAGAATAAGGAGAGCACAGCCAATCCGGCGACGACACGGATAATACGATCTACTTTACCAAGATTTTGTTTCATTAGTTCCTCCGGAAATTTTATTCCATTACATTAATAAAAAATAATATAACAGCAATGGGAAAATTTACCACCCCCAGAGGTGACAAAAACAAGCGACAAAACGAAATATTTTGTCGCAGGGGTAAAATGTGACGCGTCAGTTAAGGAGACAAATATCCGGACAATCCGTCAAACATTGAGACGATATTGCCACCCAAAGCCCAAACAGCCGTGGAGATTGCCAAAGCAATCCCAGCTGCAATCAGACCATATTCAATGGCTGTTGCGCCGTTTTCCGAAGATACCCAACTTCTCATCTTTTCTATTACCATAAAGGACATTCCTGAACCCTTTCAGCTAACATAATTGTATCAATTGTCTGTTTCTGAATTGTTAACAAAAGATAAAAACCAAGCTATCGGCTGCATATAGTCAAATCAAATAACTTCTGCACAAGGAGCAAGTGACGACGCAATCCAACCGTTCTAATGGATCGCCGCGCGCCTTTCAGGCACTCGCGATGACAAGCAGAAGTTTAAAAATGTTCTATTCACGCGAAGTTCCGAAGAACAGAAGAAAAAACGCAATCCCCCCCACCCGCAACCCCGTGTCAAGCACGGGGTTGCGGTTATAGTGTTTAAACGCAAAGCACACAATGACATGCAAAGTTTTTTAGGCCAACTCCGTTTCTCTGCGTTCTCTGTGAGCTCTCCGTGGACTCTGTGTGAGGAAAGACTATTCAGGATGACAAAGTATTTTTGGGATTGGCTAGATTGCCGCGTCGGTCTCAAGACCTCCTCGCAATGACAACCTGGGAAACCATACTCTTGGTGCCTTGGGGTCTTGGTGGTTTAAAAAATAAAACACGGAGGAACAGAGAAGCGGAGAATAAAAGAAACTTCGTCTCTTCGTTCCTTCGTGTAAAACTAAAAAAAAGAGCCGAATAAATCGGCTCTTAAAATGTGAGTAAAAAGTCTAACTAAGCAACTTTACGCAACTCTTCCATAAAGTTGTTCATTTTCTTCAGCAAGGACTGAACATCCGCAACCGTTTGGCTAGAAAGCGTCTGAGTCAAACCCATAACCTGGCTAGCAGCTTCACTAACAACGCCGATCTCCTGCGCCAAATCAGACATACTGGATGAAACAGAAGTTGTTCCACTTGCGGCACGCTGGGCACTCGAAGAAATTTCTCTAGAAGCAGCACTCTGTTCCTCAACGGCAGCCGAGATATTGGATGTATATTGATTAATTTCTTCAATAACATGCATAATCTCTTCAAAAGAACGGGCTGATGTATCCGTTGCATCTTGAATAGCAACAATTTGTGTTCTGATTTCATCTGTTGCCTGAGTTGTTTGTTCTGCCAAAGTTTTAACTTCATTAGCAACAACAGCAAAACCTTTACCTGCTTCACCGGCTCGCGCAGCTTCAATTGTAGCATTCAAAGCCAACAAATTGGTTTGCTTTGCAATGTCATCAATCAACAGAACGACCTGTCCAATTTTCTGAGCAGTCTCGACCATTTCGGTCACGACAGCCTTGGCAGATTGAGCATCAGAAGCAGCACGCATCGCAATTTGCGACGCCTTATTCACCTGATGGGATATTTCGGTAATAGAAGCCGTCATTTCTTCAGAAGCAGAAGAAATAGTGTCCACTGAAACAGCCATGTCACCAGCGCCTTGCGTAGCCACATTGGTTTTATCATTTGCCTGACGAACTGTATTATCCATGTTCCCTGCAGTGACCTTCAAGGAATCAACAGAATTTGTGACATCAGCAACCACGCGAGTCAAAGATTGATCAACATCATTAGCAACAACGCTAAAGTTATTCATCTTTTTACCAACACTTTCCAAAGCGCTGTTAATAATGACAGCACCTTGAGCCAATGATCCGCGCATTCCTTCCGGCAAAATTTTCCGGAAATATTTGTTTTCGCTTACAGCCTGCATACAAGCAGTTGATTCCCGAACAAACGCATCCATATAATCCACCATATCATTAATGGAATACATCAAAGAAGCAACTTCACCACCGGCAGTAATGTTGAGAATCCTGACAGAGAAATCTCCACCGGCGAGTTTCAAAACTGCATCTTCTGCTTGCTGAATAGCTTTTTGTGTTTGAAGTATAAAATACCCCCCAAACACACTGGCTATAATACCTGCGCCGAGAAACAAAACATCAAGAGCAAATATTCCTTCATGATAAACAACTAAAGAGGTTGCAATACTCAAACATATAAATAAAAACCCGAAAGCAATTTTAGCTTTGGAGAGCAAAGATAAATTCATCATATGTCGAGCCTTTCTCGTCTAAAAGATTTAGTAAATGTTGATGGGAGGCATTCATCCCGTCCTTGCGGCTGGAATGAGAATCCTCAATCCGCTTTAACTCACGATAGGTAGGAATAATGACTTCGCTCAATGTACGTTGTGAGGGGACACGCCGATTAGAGTGATATCCGTTGACATTACCTGACACATCATAACTTGGAGTAACGTGTGCAAGAACCCAGTAATGGTCACCGTTTGCGGCGCGATTAACAACATAAGCAAATAACTCTTTGCCACCTTGAATCTGATCCCACAACAATTTAAAGACACTTCGCGGCATATCAGGATGACGCAAGATGCTATGAGGAGTACCAATCAACTCTTTTTCCTCAAACAATCCAACTCTCATAAAAGTGCGGTTGGCATACTGAATATGCCCCTTCAGATCAGTTTTACTTACGATAATTTCGTCCTTATCAAAAAAACGTTCATTACCGGTCAAATGTTGCTTCGACATACGCCACCTCAGATGTATAATGGAACATAAACCAATCAGACTCAGTGTATGGAAAGACTTCCCCAAGAAGACAGATACCGACCATTCTCTGACTATTTTTTTCCGCACCATCTTAGATGGCTGCGTTATTCTTTGATAGAGAAGAGTGTAGTCTATATACTAGCAATGACATACTAACAGAGCTTTAAATTTACGACAAGAGTTGTGGCCAACATGCATTTGTATTCAAAAGATATTTCACCGATCAAAAATTCTTGCTTCACAAGAATTTTCTCCATACTTCTGATGACAATCTTTTGCATAGGTTTTTCTGGCTCTGGACACGCGCAACTTTTCGAACAACACCCAAAAGAATCTGTCGGCATGAAAAAAATGGTAATCACTCCACCGCAAAACGCAACGATCACCTCAGAGCATACCATCGAGAAAAGCCAAGGCTTACCGCCACCTCCTGAGAACGAAAAAACTAACAACGCCCCACAAAAACGACCAAAACTATCTCCGGAAAAAGCGCTAACCAAACAGGAAAATTTAAAAGCCTGGAGTCCGGAAACCAATCCGCTTCTCGTAAAAACAGAATGGGACATTGACCTTCTAATAAAAGAACTGGAATCAAATGCAGAACTGGCAACTCCGACAACATTGCTGCAAAGTGCCAAAACTTTAGCAGAGCAGAACCACATGAAAGAAGCTGCAAAATATCTCTTTGTTGCTCAAGCACGATTACAATTTGACGAAGCAAGATGGCCTGGAAGCCCTTCCAAATCTCAAGAAAATGTAAAATACATGAATAAGAATAAAGGCGAGGATCAGAAACTCCCGTGGGGTGAAAAACCCTTAAAACAAGAAAACCCACATAATAGCGTTATCAAATTATCTGCGACAATAAGTCCCGCTATTCTGGAATGGACTTTCAAAGATTCCGGGAATTTCATCAGCGCAATCACCGCCGCCAGAGAATGGGATGAGGCCACCGCCTTTTCTTATAAACCGGAATATGACACGCAAGAACCGATCCCCTACAAAGATTGGGCCAAACAACTCGACCTAACGCGAGAAGAGTATTATTCCAGCATTATTCATCTACATAAAACAATGAAAAAGTTCAAAGGCGACTGATTACTTTAGACAGCCCTACACAGAATAGCGATATCACGTTCAACAAACGAAAACTCACGCAAAGCCTCCGCTAGAATTGCAGGATCACAAGTCTGTGACTCAGCTTCTTTTTGCAAAGCCTCGCATAAATCTCCAAGACGCATAGCGCCTGCAGATCGAGCGGCCCCCTTCAAAGAATGAGCAACTTCTTTAAGCTCACCAAAAGACTGGGCATCCAAAGCAGGTTGTAGCTTCTGTATCAACGGAGTCATCATAGCAGGAAATTGTGCCAACATATCCAAAGCCGAAGCATCCAAATCTCCCATCTGCTCCTTCAAAACATCCATATCAAGAGAAAAATAGGAAAGATCATGATCCTCTTCATCAAAGCGTGTCGCAGCCACTTTTTCGTACAATTGTTTTCTTTGATATATCTCAGAAATACCTGCTTCCAATACCTGACTATTTTGCATCGGCACCCCCCAACGCACCAGCATCTGACGTAAAGCCCCCAAAGAAACAGGCTTTAACAAACACTCGTCAAATCCAATAGGCATATAAGAACGATAGCCCGACATCTGAATATCAGCCGTCAATAAAATAACCGGCAAATGCTCGCCCCGCTCAGCATCAAGAGTTCGAATTTCTTTAATCAATCCATACCCATCCATGCGCGGCATATGAAGATCTGACAGCACTAGACGATAAGGCTGTGTCTGAATAAACTCCAAAGCTTCAACCCCATTCTGAGCAAAATCAACGGCAACACCCAAAGTTTCGAATTGTCGAGCCAACATC
Source organism: Alphaproteobacteria bacterium (assembly GCA_020442425.1). Classification (GTDB taxonomy): domain Bacteria; phylum Pseudomonadota; class Alphaproteobacteria; order Micavibrionales; family Micavibrionaceae; genus UBA1573. Next base: position 21,859 of record JAGRKB010000017.1, read on the forward strand.
ATGCGAACAGAGTCGGTATCTTCAGCCACCAGTATTTTTCCGTCTCTCTTTAAAGCATCATCACACTGCCTTGCTGCAACTTGAGTAACAGCCTCCCCAAGCCCTCGTCGGCTAGCTGGTTTTTCTAAATAAACAGCCCCCAATGTTTTCAAAGATTGCCTTAACCCCGCGTCATCGCGTGCAGTATACATGACCAAACCGGAACGTGGCCATTTCTCGGCCGCATACCGAATGATCTCCAATCCTGTATTATTTCCGTCAGACAAACTTTGATCCGATATAACAACATCAAAAGGACGGAAGGTCAGAATTTCACGAGCCTCGGCAGATGAACGACAACTCTCGACCTTTGCTCCCATACTGGTCAAAGTTGAAACAATCTCGCGTGCAGCCATCGGATGATCTTCAATAGAAAGAATGCTCAATCCGGTCAAATCCGGGAGCGGCTCAGGAGATGCATCCTCAGCCCTAGAGACAGGAACCTCAAACCAAAAAGTCGTGCCTTTTCCTAACTCACTTCCAACACCAATTTCTCCGCCCATTAATTCAACCAGCTTGCGACAAATTGAAAGTCCCAACCCCGTTCCACCGAACTCACGCGATGTAGAGTTATCTGCCTGAACAAACGGCTGGAATAACTTCAGCTGCGCCTCATGACTAAGACCAATCCCGCTATCCTCAATTTCAAATCGCAAACGTAAAGCGTCATGATCAAGCACACGAACACGTAATGTCACATGCCCTTGCGAAGTGAATTTGACGGCATTGCCTGCAAGATTAATCAAAATCTGACGCAACCTCTTCGGGTCGCCGATAACAACCAAAGGAACATCAGCAGAGATGTCATCGATCAATTCAACTGACTTGTTTTGAACCTTCGGCTCAAGGGCCTCCATGACTCCACGCACCAAAGTCCTGACAGGAACTTCAAATTTCTCCAGAGTCATTTTGTCCGCATCAATTTTCGCGACATCCAGAATATCATCCAAAATTTCGAGAACACCTGAAGCAGACACCATAGCCTGATCGATCATCTCTTTCATTTTCTCATTTGGATTTTCTAAAAGCATCAACTCGAGAAAACCAAAGACGGATTGCATCGGAGTTCTCAATTCATGGCTCATCGTCGCCAACAAATTGGACTTCATCTGACCCAATCCATCTGCTGAAACGGTGCCTCCGTTCACTTCCAAATTATTTTCGATCTTATTCGACATAAATCAACGTTCTGACCTTGAAAATTTTCACAAGACACCCTATCACAAAAGAGTTAACGGAAATTTCTATCAATATCCCAAAAGGGCTAAAGGAAACAATTATGTCATATAATGTAGCAGTCGTCGGAGCGAGCGGAAACGTTGGAAGAGAAATTCTGGAAATTCTTCATGAACGCAGTTTCCCAATCAACAAAATTCACGCTCTGGCCTCGGCTCGTTCGGCAGGAAAAGAAGTCTCTTTTGGAGACCAAGACCTAAAAATAGAGGATCTGGCCAAATTTGATTTCCAAGGCATTGATATTGTTCTCTCATCTCCGGGCGCAAAAGTATCCGCAGAATTTGCACCAAAAGCCGCTGCAGCAGGAGCCGTAGTCATAGACAACACGTCTTATTTCAGAACAGATCCTGATGTTCCTCTGATCGTACCGGAAGTAAATCCTGAAGCATTGGCAGACTATAAAAAGAAAAACATCATTGCCAACCCGAATTGCTCAACCATTCAAATGGTTGTCGCTCTGAAACCGTTGCACGACGCAGCAACGGTAAAACGAGTTGTTGTCTCGACATACCAGTCAGTATCAGGTGCGGGCAAAGAAGCCATGGATGAATTATTCAACCAGACACGATCCATTTTTATGAATGCAACGCCAGCACCGGAACAATTCAAAAAACAAATAGCCTTCAACGTTATTCCTCAAATTGATGTCTTTATGGACGACCGCCGCACCAAAGAAGAATGGAAGATGGATGTCGAAACCAAAAAAATTCTTGGATCAAAAATCAAGGTCTGTGCAAATTGCGTACGGGTTCCCGCCTTCATCAGCCATGCCGAAATGGTCAATGTCGAATTCGAGCGTGAACTATCTGCATTGGATGCCATGAGCCTCCTGCAAAAAACCAAAGGCGTCACAGTCATCGACCTTGAAAGCGATATGGAGTTTGTAACCCCTGTTGAAATACAAGGAGAAGATAACGTCTTTGTTTCGCGTATGCGCGATGACCCGACAGTCGATTACGGACTGAATTTCTGGTGCGTCAGCGATAACTTGCGCAAAGGAGCAGCCCTCAACGCTGTCCAAATCGCCGAACTTCTAATCAGAGATCATTTGAAAAAGTAAGACCAAACTCTTAAGAGAACCGCTTGAACTCTTCTATCCCGTCATTACCCGACTTGTTCGGGTAATCCACACATAGATACCCACGGGTAAACCCGTGGTTCTATG
>JAGRKB010000018.1 GCA_020442425.1 Alphaproteobacteria bacterium
GGGCTAGGAGATCTTCCCGGAGGAATCTTTGAAAGTGCAGCAACAGCAATAAGTACTGACGGCACCACAATAGTGGGAAATAGCAAAAGCGCTTCCGGAACTGAAGCCTTCCGTTGGGAAAGTGGTGTCATGACGGGACTAGGATTCTTACCTGGCGGATCAAATATTAGCTCCGCATTCGATGTAAATGCAAACGGTACAGTTATCGTAGGATCGTCCAGAAGCCTAAGCAGCGGCATAGATCAAGAAGCTTTCCGTTGGACGTCTGGCAGCGGCATGGTAGGGCTAGGAGATCTTCCCGGAGGAAGCTTTAGCAGCTTCGCTTATGGAGTCAACGGGATTGGAGACACAGTTGTAGGAATCAGCATTGGAAATTCGGGCGTGTACGAAGCCTTCATATGGACGCAAAGCTCAGGCATAGAGCCACTAAAGGATGTCCTCACATCCAAAGGAGTGGATATGACCAACTGGGTTATAGATTCTGCTGAAGACATAAGCGCCGATGGAACATTAATAGTAGGAAGAGCAAAATTAAGCGGACAACAAAAAGCTTATATAGCCAATTTGGCATCCGCAGGCATCACCACACCGGAAAGTCTGTCCACTTCTCTTTATGGAGTCTCAAAAATTGCCCAACAAGTTTCGACATACGCAAACTATTACAATCAACAAGGCCTCTTTCTCTCCAGACATATCTCCGAACTATCCGTGCCAATTTCATCATCATCCCTGAACAAAGCCTCATATCTAAATTCTATGAAGCCTGCCGCAGGGAATGAAGCCATTCCGATCATCACCAAGAGAAATCTCTCTACATTCGCATTAGGGGGATATGGAGTTGGAAATAACAATGATTTCGACAACAATGAATGGAGCGGCATCGCTGGAATCAACCTAACCTTAGACGGCAATAAGTCACTTAGCTTAGGTATAATTAAAGGACAATCTATATATGACATTGACTCCGATGGTAGCAGTGTATTGTCTACTCTAGGAGCAATCGGTACCATCACATATACACCAAAACAATCAAACATCAGAATTTACGGAACTGTATTTGGAGTTAATCTGGAACTGGATACAAATCGTGGATACATCAATGGATCAGGATTGGATTTTTCGAAAGGAAGTACAGAAGGTTTCTCGTATGGAAGCGCCACAAGGCTTGGATGGGAAATGTCACTACCTAATAATATAACCATAATCATGCCCTATATCGAGGGACATTATTCCCGAACAAAAATAAATGGCTATCAAGAAAATGGGGGGGCTTTTTCTGCCAACTTTACCGAACTAGACTCCGAAAACATCTCATCGCATGTTGGTATAGAAATTAATCAAGAGATAACCCCCACTCTAGAACTCATCGTTAGGTCCGCTTGGGGACATAAAGTAAGTGGAGAGGAAGGGCAAATAACAGCAAACGTCTCGGGGATTATGCAAAATATGAATTGGGATGCAGGCAACACCAACTGGGCAGAAACAACAATTGGAGCTTCTTGGGAAGCAACCCCGGATTTACACATTGCTACAGAAGTAACAGGCCGATCAGGAAGTGTCTCTCAACCAGCCGCCCACATAAACATTGGGGCGAAATACAAGTTTTAGAAATCTCAGAGCAAAAAAATCATTAATATGTAGTAAAATTTTAACAGACGCCCTTTAGAATCAAGAATAAGGACGTATGAAATGATTACAACACCACAAGCAAACTACGGTAATGGCAATATCTACACGGCGATTCAAAGACTGGATTCGTCGAATTCCCAGTTCGGTCTGGCTAATACCAATTCCGCCCGGGAACGCATCAGCAGTATGCAAAACATCCAGCACTCAACCGAACCAAATGTCTACAATGTCATACAACAGCAAGAGGCAACAGACGCTAGCGCCGAACACGGCCTGAATGACAAAAATCCCGTTGCCGAACGTCTGGGCTACGTCCAGCAAATGCATCAACGGGTTGTTGAAAATTACGGCTATGAAGCAAAACAAGCCACAATCAATGCATTGGCACGCAATACCATGATCGTAAATATCCCGCCCAACGAGCGCGGAACAATCGCGGATCTCTCCGCATAGAATTCAAAGAGCAGTGAGAAAAAATAATGTCTGATTTTCTAGAGTCTGCGATACTACTGCTATCAACAATAGCCTCCCTTTTCATTGGGTCTCCGACAATTGACCAGAGCGCCGATCTCAAAGCCTATGAAGAACCGCCCCGTTTAGCAACCTATAATAAAAATACCGATTTCAGTCCGGAAACCATTCAGATTATAGTCCTGAACAATACAGTTTCCTCAAAAGTCACAGAAAATCTGTCTGTCAAATTATCTGAGCAATATAAAATCCCTGTCCATGTCGCTCGTTATCAAGCCAATATTGATGCCGCTTTTGTAAAAAACAGAAATCAGTTTGACGGCAAGAAACTTCTCAAAATGTTGGAGCTGCCCGTCAACAATAAAACCTATACAATCTACGTCATTGAAGGAGACATCTACACCGAAGGATACAACTATCTCTTCGCCCATACAGACTTTAAATCGCACGAAACAGTTATCTCCGTACATCGCTTCGTTGACGAGACTCTCGATGAAACCATAGTAGTAGATCGTCTGAATAAGCTTTTAATGCGACGAATCGGTTTCGCCTATGGCCTGGCCAGCAACAAATGCGTCATGTATTTTGCCAATGATCTAAACGAATTCGACAAGATGAAAGCGACTTACTGCGCCGAAGATAAAGATTTTCTGGAAATGCGCGGCATTCTCAGATCAGCTCAACAATAGCCCCACCCCTAAATCACTGAAATATATAACAACACCCACAAATATGAACAAAAATAGAACTTTTGTTCCCTTTTGTTCTTTACAAAAAGAACAAAAGTGGTACAAATTTGATATGGGCAATAAGAGCCGAATCGTGCTCAAACTAGGAAAGGGAAAAACAATGTCAGTTACACCATTTAAAGGATCAGATATGGACAAATCGTCAGCGGAAAAGAACAAAGCGCTTGAAGCAGCTCTTGCCCAAATTGAACGGGCTTTCGGCAAAGGCTCAATCATGAAACTTGCCGGAGAAGAACATAAAATGGATGTAGAAGCCATCCCAACCGGCTCACTAGGACTGGATATCGCCCTCGGCATTGGTGGCCTGCCCCGCGGCCGTATTATTGAGATTTTCGGCCCTGAATCATCAGGAAAAACAACGCTGGCACTTCAAGTCATCGCAGAAGCTCAAAAAATGGGCGGAACCTGTGCAATTGTGGATGCCGAACACGCGCTCGACCCAGGCTATGCCAAGAAACTTGGCTGTGATGTAGAAAACATGCTGATCTCACAACCTGACACAGGAGAACAAGCGCTTGAAATCGCTGATACTCTGGTTCGCTCCGGCGCTCTGGATGTTTTGGTAGTGGACTCTGTCGCTGCACTAGTCCCGCGCGCAGAACTTGAAGGAGAGATGGGAGATAGCCACGTCGGTCTACAAGCACGTCTAATGTCTCAAGCCCTTCGCAAACTCACAGGGTCAATCTCAAGATCTCGTACAGTGGTTATTTTCATCAACCAGATCCGCATGAAAATCGGCGTTATGTTTGGCTCTCCGGAAACAACAACCGGCGGAAATGCTTTGAAATTCTATGCTTCCGTTCGCTTAGATATACGCCGCATCGGTTCCATTAAAGAAAAAGAAACAGTCACCGGAAACCAGACACGCGTCAAAGTCGTCAAAAACAAAATGGCGCCTCCGTTCCGTCAAGTCGAGTTTGATATCATGTACGGTGAAGGCATTTCCAAAACAGGAGAATTGGTTGATATCGGCGTGACCAGCAATCTCGTTGAAAAATCAGGGGCATGGTACTCCTATGACGGACAACGCATTGGTCAGGGACGTGAAAACGCCAAACAATTCATGAGAGACAATCCTGATCTGGCGAAAAAACTGGAAAACCAAATTCTCCAACAATCTGGTATCGTAGCAGACGCTATGTTGACAGGACCAGAGAACGAAGATGAATATGTCGAAGCTGATTTGCCTCCTGAAGATGAGGCGCCGACACCGAAATCTAAAAAATCTGCCTAAATAAAGTTCCCTAACAACACAAAATCGGGGCAAAAGCCCCGTTTTTCTTGACCGAAAGCTCTATTCTCCACTATTGTTCACCATTACCGACACCCAAAATAATTGAGCACTACCATGAACAATAAACCCAGACTTATTGCACTTTGTATGGCCACCCTTACAGCCACACCTCCCATGCGGGAGATTACAAACATTTTTCTCAACAGCGTGTCAAATAATCAAGTATCACCAGACGATTTTACACTAGGCCAAACACAAAATAATGATGGCAGAATGAACAGACATTTAAGAAAAGGACAAACACAAATTGGCGGCAAAAAACAAAAATGTCCGAAGCCAAGATAACTCCTAACAGGAATACAAGAATATGGCTCTAACAAGCATTTCCATTCGTGGTGCCCGCGAACATAATTTAAAGAATGTCAATCTGGACATTCCTCGCGACAAGCTCATCGTCATCACCGGCCTGTCAGGATCAGGGAAATCATCTCTTGCCTTTGATACAATCTACGCCGAAGGCCAACGCCGTTATGTCGAAAGCCTCTCGGCTTACGCACGTCAATTCCTGGAAATGATGCAAAAACCGGACGTTGATTCAATCGAAGGACTATCTCCCGCAATTTCTATTGAACAAAAAACCACCAGTCGCAATCCTCGCTCAACCGTGGGAACGGTCACAGAAATTTACGATTACATGCGTCTGCTCTGGGCACGTGTCGGCATCCCCTATTCTCCTGCCACAGGAAAACCAATTGAAAGTCAAACCGTATCGCAAATGGTTGACCGCATCATGGCATTAGGAGAAGGAACAAAACTCTATATTTTGGCTCCGATTGTCAGAGGTCGCAAAGGTGAATACAAAAAAGAGTTAAAAGAACTCCAAGCCAAAGGATTTCAGCGCGTCAAAATTGACGGGACACTCTATGAAATCACTGATGCCCCAACGCTAGACAAAAAATTCAAACACGATATTGCTGTCGTCGTTGATCGCATTATTATTCGAGACGATATAGCAACCCGTCTGGCCGACTCCGTAGAAACAGCCCTCAAACTAGCTGACGGCCTCTTAATTGCAGAAAATGCATCAACAGAAGAACAAACAATCTTCTCCGAAAAATTTGCTTGCCCTGTTTCCGGTTTCACAATCCCAGAGATCGAGCCGCGCCTATTCTCTTTTAACTCACCACACGGCGCATGCCCATCCTGCGACGGTCTGGGAGAGAGGGTCTATTTCGATGAAAATCTTGTTGTTCCCGACACAAACCTCTCAATTGCAGAGGGAGCCGTTGTCCCATGGTCAAAATCCTTTGCACCTTTTTACATGCAAGCCTTAGAGGCTGTTGCAAAACATTATAAATTCAGAACAGACATTCCATGGTCATCCTTAAAAAAACAGCACAAAGACATTATCCTTTACGGATCTGGAACCGATGTCATTGCGATTGATTACCAAACAAAAACAGACAATACATGGAAAAGTCGTAAACCATTCGAAGGAGTAATCCCAAATCTTGAGCGTCGCATGCAAGAAACAGAAAGCGTTTCCGCGCGTGAAGACATGGCAAAATACCAATCAAGCGCAGGCTGTGATGCCTGCCATGGAGCACGCCTAAAACCCGAAGCTCTTGCCGTCAAAATTGCAGAAACAGATATTTCGACAGCAACCTCATTTTCTATCGCACAAGCTCACAGCTGGTTTGCCAACGTCCCGAAAAAATTATCCCGTCAACAAAATGACATCGCAAACCGTATCTTGAAAGAAATCAACGAGCGTTTACAGTTTCTTATGAATGTTGGACTTGATTACCTTTCCCTTGACCGCGCCTCAGGAACACTCTCGGGCGGAGAAAGCCAGCGCATTCGTTTAGCATCTCAAATCGGATCAGGTTTAACAGGCGTTCTCTACGTCCTTGATGAGCCATCAATCGGCCTCCATCAACGGGACAACAACCGTCTTCTAGAAACACTGACACATTTGCGCGATATTGGAAATACGGTTCTGGTTGTCGAACATGACGAAGATGCTATCCGAGCAGCAGACCATCTGATTGATATGGGCCCTGGCGCAGGCATCCACGGAGGAACCGTTATTGCTGAAGGTTCACCCGATAAAGTATTTGCATGCGAAGGAAGCATCACTGCACAATATATGTCTGGAAAACGATGCATAGAAATTCCCAAAGAACGTCGAAAAGGAAAATCATACGGCAAAAAACAAGAAATCCTGAAACTGGTCGGTGCCACAGGCAATAATCTGAAGAACGTAACCGCAGAAATTCCTTTGGGGACATTTACATGCGTTACGGGAGTATCAGGCAGCGGAAAATCAACACTGATCCTTGATACCCTTTTCAAGGCGGTATCAAAAAAGCTGATGCGTACCAGTGAACTTCCATCACCTTACAAAGAAATGTCGGGAACGGAATTTCTGGATAAGGTTATCGACATCGACCAATCCCCCATAGGGCGCACCCCGCGCTCAAACCCTGCGACCTATACAGGATGCTTCACACCCATCAGAGAATGGTTCGCAGGCCTTCCAGAGGCAAAAGCCAGAGGTTACAATCCGGGTCGTTTTTCCTTTAACGTCAAAGGCGGACGCTGCGAAGCCTGTCAAGGAGACGGCGTTATAAAAATAGAGATGCACTTCCTTCCCGATGTTTACGTCACCTGCGAGGAATGCAAGGGCAAACGATACAATAGGGAAACACTCGATATTAAATACAAAGGACAATCCATCAGTGATGTTCTGGACATGTCAATAGAAGAGGCATGCGACTTCTTTAAAGCCATCCCTTCAATTCGCAGCAAACTGGACACTCTCCATGAAGTCGGCCTCGATTATATCAAAGTTGGCCAACCGGCAACCACATTGTCAGGAGGCGAAGCGCAACGCGTTAAACTGGCAAAGGAACTATCAAAACGAGCCACAGGAAAAACGCTCTACATTCTGGATGAACCAACAACAGGCCTGCATTTCGAAGATGTAAGAAAACTATTGGAAGTTCTTCATCGCCTCGTAGAAACCGGAAATACCGTCCTCATCATCGAACATAATCTGGACGTCATAAAAACAGCTGACTGGATTATTGATATTGGCCCCGAAGGAGGATCAGGCGGCGGGAAAATCATTGCCACCGGAACCCCAGAAGACATAGCCAAAGTAAAGGGAAGTTATACGGGAGAATATTTGTCACCGCTTTTAAAACGGAAACCATCAAAAGCCAAGAAAATCGCCTAAACAGAGAGCGATTTTAAACGCTTTTCTTCCATCTCCAGATACCACGCCAAAGAGATCGGAACCCAAAATAATAACCACTGAATATGAACACCCATCATATAATGGGCAAAATTGAACACTCCCATAATGACACTAAACACCAAAGATAATAAACAAAATCGTCGTAAAATATCGAGCTTGCATCCATCATGAGTTCCGCGATGCTTCCATAAGCTTGAAAAAGCAACATAAAATCCGTGCCCGATAAGCCCTAAATACGCAAGCAAACCAATCCCGCCGCCATGATACAAATGACCTAAAATCATATTATGGGTAGACTTGAAACTATGAGGCGTACTATCCGATAAAAAAGCAGGATCAGTGGATATGCCATATCCGACTAACGGTGCCTCAACTATGCGGGAGATAGCTTCAGACCATATTGCAAGGCGGAATGTATCCCCGCGCTCATACAACTCAGAAAAAGACTGCCCCCACGCAAAATAACCGATAACAGCAGCTACGCCCCCGCCGACAAGCAAGAACAAGCTAACCCGCAAACTCTGCATCATCATTAAAACACAAAAACACCCTGCAATAGCGACCAAAGCCGACCGCGTATGACTAAAGAAAATAACCAAAAAGAATATTAAACCCAGCAAAGCCGCTTGCCATTGCAACCGGCGGTCACCGGTAAATTTCAAGCTCATCAACAGTAAGGTAGCCATCGCCAGCACACCTGCCAAATGAATGGGGTTCTCATACCTCCCCATACCCAAGAGCCTCCGATCCAGTGTCAGGTCTCTTACCCCATAAAAATACAGACAATACGCAACAGAAAACACAGCGCAGATCGCTGCGATTAAGATAGCCGACCGTGCAGTAAATTTCGAATAAAAAGCGGCATTTGCCAAAGACGCAGAAAACACAAGAATACAGACAGCATCTATCATTCTCCTGAAAACGGCATACCCGTCATACGGATCACTCCATAATGTAGAGACCAGAAAATACCCCAGATACGCACCGATCAACAGCGCCGATTTCGTCTGGAACAAAACACTGCCCTGACGAACAAAATAAATGAGACCATATATTAGAACAGGAGAGCTAATATAAAAAACCATGCGATGAGCCGCCGTCCCCAAAAAGAACCCAGTCACAAACAATAAAATCAGCGGGACATAACTCAGCCGCTCAATGGTCCAGAATGATCGTGTTAATATTGAGTAGTCGGCCATTTATAATCCATTGATAAATTCTGTTCAAAACTGCAATCAATCATATATTGAGCCACTTTATCCGAATGGAAATAATCATGCACCCGCTCACACCCGCAACGGGCCATCTGTATTCTCTCATCCTCATGAGAAAGAAAATAATGAATTTTCTCTAACAATTCCTCATTCGTAGAAAAAGATACAAAACAATCATCCCCCAAAATATCTTCAAACTTTGGCCCTTCTGGAATAAAGGTTAGAAGACCGGAACCCATATACTGGCTCATACGATCTGAGGCATACAGATAATAATCCTGTGTCTTGTTCATACACAATCCCATTTTGGAGCGTCCCAACAAATCATAAAATGCAGCCCCGTACACAAGATTTTCATTAACGCCAGCCCCACCAATATGCAGCCGCATCCCTGGCTGATGATCAACAAGATAACGCGCAGTAACGGCTCTATGATCTTTCTGATCTCTAAGAAAACTGGCTAGAAAGAGAAAATCGATATCCGCATTCGAATTCTGGTAAGACCTTTGGGTTTCTAAGGCCGGATCAACCGGGTTAGGCATAAAAGAGACTTTAGTATTTGGATGAGAAAACTGAGCCAATGACTCACCAGCAGTCGTTATAAAAATAGTATCAACAACTCCAACCCTCTGCAAAATATCCCGAACATTGTTCCCGGAATGCAACGGATCAACATTACGATACGCAATCCGAACATCAGGATTAATATCCCTCATCGCATGTAAAATTTCGTTACGAACATTTTTACAATGCCCTAAAACAACAAAATCCGGACGATAGACACGAAACTGCTCCAGAAGGAAGACATTCATCTTCTCAACGCCACGCTTTTGAGAGCGAAAGATATTGGAATATCGCGCAACGTCTCGATCATTGATCGAAACAACACTATGGCCCAAGCGAATAAAACCATTGATCAACTTTTGGGGAATGAAATAATATTTCAAAGCCCCTTCAAATCCTTGACCATTGCCGACATACAGAATTCTCATGACGGCACTCTAACAAGTCCTGAGGATTTTAAAACAGCTATTTTTCAGCTATCCACGAGCCAAAAACGCTTATTTCTTGCGGGAAAGTATAAATTGAATAATCTTAAAAAGAAGAATTTGCAAAGGGTTTTTATGCCCCATAGGGCGCCATGTCTTGCGGAAACGATTGCTATAAGCATCAAATTGCATCCCATGGGGAGCTGCTCTAACTTTACCCCGCCCCAATAGGATCTTGAGAGCTTCAGTTCCCGCAACTCCAGCGCACAATTCACATGCCATAGGCGTTGAAGGCCCTTTTCTCTCCGCAAAATCCACACGACTCATATCCACCAAATAAGGGCGATGCAACATAGTCGGCGCTAATCCGGAGATAAATTTGATATATCGGTCATCCCCTTGCACACTGGACACACCAAAATACTCATCAAAAGACATCTTCCCTGGAATAAAATTGAGATGAGCCATCCCCATCCCCAAAGGCGCCGTCGTCATAGCAGGAATATTCATCTCCCAACATTGGGAAAACACTTTTTCTCTTATATCCAAAACAAAGAAATCCAACCCATCAATATACAAATCGGCATCCCTCAGGAAATCGTGAATATTGTTTTCTTGAACCCCTCCGGAAAAAACTCGGAAATCAGCCTCGGGATTAATATCTTTTGCCAATGACAACATAACATCAATTTTATTTTCACCCAAATGGGAAAGCCCTGCACAAGCCTGCCGATTGAAATTGGCAATCTCGACCACGTCCATTTCAGCAATATTGAAATTTGACACCCCAAGGCGCAATAAGGTCAAAAGATGATATCCCCCGACACCACCCAATCCTGCAATCGCAACCCGCTTGCTGCGCAATGTTTGAAGTTCATCAGCAGTAACCCATCCAATCGTACGATCAAACGCTTCCTCAAAAACAAATTTCTTCATGAATAAACAACCCCGTCCTCAATATGAAGGATGCGATCAGCATAATCAAAAATACGATTATCATGCGTAACAACCAAGGCACCACAACCAAGATTTTTCACCATCCCATGCAGCAGCTCAACAACTTGAATTCCCGTTTTACTATCCAAAGACGCCGTCGGCTCATCAGCCAAAATCAATCGCGGTTGATGCACGAGGCTCCGCGCAATCGCAACCCGCTGCTTTTGACCAACAGATAATTGACTAGGGTAACTTGCCCCTCTATCGCCCAACCCAACCTGAGTCAAGGAGTCTGCAGCCATCTTATTTCTCTCCGCCCCAGAAAGATCAGAAAACATTTCCAAGGTCATCTGAACATTCTCGGAAGCCGTCAAAAAATTAAGCAAATTATGCTGCTGAAAAACATAACCAATATTCTGCCGCACAGCACGCATGGTTTCATTAGAGGCATTATTCAAATCCCGATCTAAAATCCTCAATTCGCCTCGCTGATGCCCTCGCAATGCCCCGATAAGTGAAAGCAAGGTACTCTTTCCTGAACCCGATGGGCCTGCCAGAATAACAAATTCTCCTGACTTGACCTCAAGAGAAACCCCCTTCAAAACAGATTGTTCAAGCTCACCACTACCATAATGATAGGTAAGATCATGCGCATGAATCAGATGATGGTTGTCACTCATTATCATTGGAATACATCCACAGGGTTAGCTGATTTCAGCTTTCTGATCGCCAAAAGCCCGGAAAGAAAACACATCGAAGAAATCAAAACAAAAGTTGTTATAGCTTTTATAAAATTAAGATCCATTTCAATAAAAATTGAAGACTCAACAATTTTATACAATACAGCACATATAAGAAATCCTGGAATATAACCACCTACAGCTAAAATAATTGATGCAGAGATCACTACCTTGGTGAAATAATAGTCATCATACCCAATAGCTTTCAATGTGGCATATTCATGCAAATGGTTATTGATATCATTAAACAGAACTTGATAAACAATAACAAAGCCAACTATTAACCCCATAATCACACCAAAATTGAAGATATAACCAATCGGCGTAATATCATTCCAGTAGGCTTTTTCTTCCTCAATATATTCTTCCCTATTCAGGACAAGAATATTCTCTGGCAAAAGAGACCTAATTTTATTTTTTGCAGTCTCAATATCAGCTCCTTTTTGCAAGGAAACAATCCCGACATCGATTCCATCTGCCGACTTATTCGGAAAAATTTTAAAAAACGTAGTGTCTTTCACAATTATGTTTCCATCAGCAGAAAATGTAATACCCATCCTAAAAGTATCGACGACATCCAATTGTTTTCCACCAATTTCAGCTGAAAAAACCCCATTCTTCTCGACCATATCTTTGACAGGGCCGAATTCAGGGCGTGAATACTCATCAAAAAGAACAGCATCATGCATATGAAGCTTTTCTTGCACCTCTCGAAGTCCTGGAAGATTATAAACAGTTGAACGAGGATCAATTCCCAACACAAGTGCTGTTCTGTTAACCCCTGTCATCGGATTTTTCCAAGGAGTCTGGGAAGCATAAAGTGCTGTTACATCTTCCACCCCCTCAACAGAAAGCGCTTTATAGAGATAACGTCGAGGGAAAGGAACAAGACGCCATAACGCTTCAGATTGATCTTCAATCATATAGATATCACCGGTCATCGTTCTTTGAAGCAACGTAGCACTTTCAAAAAGTGCGTTTTTAAATCCGATCTGCATAAACACGAGAACACACGCAAAAATAACACCGAGCGTAGCTGTAATAAAACGAACTTTATCATACTGTAATTGTCGCCACGCGAGATGAAAGGCTCTTTGCACAGGAACAGAACCTAAAGCCTTTACAGATGAAGAGGATGAATTACTCATGGAAATATCTTGGCATGCGCTTTTTTATTAATTAGACGGCGAACATTCTCATTCTGTGCTTGATCCAGCTCAACACGAACTTCTAAAATGCGTGTATCCAGCATTTGAGTTGTATCAGTATCCAAGACAGAATTTTTTCTGATTTGCCCGCCTATTTCACGGACGACACCGGAAACTTTAAAATCCAACCCTATAACATCAACCTCAGCTTTTTGACCTTTCTGGACTCTCAACACATCACTTTCATCAATTTCAGCAACAGCATCAATAACCTCGAGATTTGCAACGTCCATAACACCGATATTGCCAACGGCCTCACCACTACGAGAATAAACACTTAACACGACACCATCAATCGGAGATATAATAGTAGAGAGATCAACATTGGCTTTCGCAACGGCGACTTCCGCCTTTGCAATCAAAACTTGAGCCTTGGCAATTTGGATATCATCAGGCCGAACATTTTCTAAACTTTTGAGGGTCTCTTGAGCCGCCCTACGCTGAGCAGATAACCGGTCTCTCTCGCCCTTGGCAATATCATACTGGGACTTGGCAACAACACGAGCCTCATAAAGCTTAGCAATCCGTTCAAATTCTAATCCGGCTGCTTGTGCACTCGCTGTCAAAGCAGCAACCACCTGCTTTTGTGAAGAGATATCACTGGCTTTGGAACCCGCTTCTACTTTCAGTAAATTAGCCTCAGAAAATTTTAGATTAGCCTCAGCAACATCCAAAGCAGCTTTATTTTTAGCATAAGAGGAAAATATTCCCAACGATTGGCCTGCCTGAATAACATCACCTTCATCGACATAAAGCTCCTGAACACGAGCACCTTCAATCATATTAGGTGAGCCCAGATTTATAACGCGAGACTTTGGCTCAATCCAGGCCAAAGCCCCAATTTGCAACCGAGGTTTATTAGCAGCAACCGCCTGCTTTTCTTCAGGATTATACAAAAGAACCGCTCCGCTACACACAGCAACTACAGCAATGAAAGTAATTATATTTCGCGAGAAACGCATAATAGAAGACACTTTCGTGAAAGTTTAACCAGACATACAGCAGAAGTACCCATTAAAACTGCCGATTTTCACTCCCAATGTATCAGACAATCCTTTCAAAAGATTAACATTCTAAAAAAATTATCACTCATTTCATTATATTTTACGATTTATTTACATATAGCAAAGTAATATGGTAAGGTCTATGTGTAATAAAAAAATTGGTTGGTAAAAAATGGGTCAAAAAAAATTCAGGGGAGCAAAGCTCTCTCAATACCTTCACTACTGGAATCAACTAAAAGAACTCATGAATCTGGTCACACATGCCTATCATGTGATGCCAGCAGTAAATGCAGAGCTTAAAAAAGAGGCGTTTAAAGTTCGCCACGATGTCTATTGCTCGGAATTAAACTATGAAGAAGGTAACGAGGAAGGCATTGAAACCGATGAATACGATGATTATTCAACCCATATGGTCTTGTACAGCAAAATAGAAAATAACTATATTGGATGCGCCAGGCTGGTACATGGACAACATGAAGGACTTACCCATGGACTTCCCATGGAACATCATTGCCAAGGAAAACTTGATCATAAGATCTTGAATATGGTCAAAAATAGCGGTCACAAATACGCTGAAGTATCGCGTTTAGCAATCCATAGAGATCATCGCCACATGGGTAGAGGCAAAGGCCAAAAAGGTTCTCTAGGAGGCCAAAGAAAGTCCTCTTTTGCCCTATTGTCCTTGTATCTCGGCCTTCAAGCCGTAGCACGTCAACAAAACATTCGCTATCTAATGGCAATTGTAGAACCCCGCCTGCTCAAAAATTTACACCGACACAACGTGCCGGCGATCCAAATCGGGGAGGGTACAGATCACAGAGGCCTTCGAGTTCCTATACTTATCGATGTAGAAGATATTGAAAAAATTATTCCATCGGTTATGAAACCTCTATATGCAATTATACACAAAGATATTTCAAAACTTATGACACCATTAAGACAAGAACAACAGCCGAAGACAAGCAACGAAGACTTTCTGCTTTTACGGACAATGATGGACAACCAACTCAAAGCACATAGTAACTAAGAACTACACTTCATGAACAAAGAAAGACAGAGAGCGGCTTATAAGCCGCTCTACTTATTTAGCCCTAACCCTCCATATTGCTTCCCTACTACCTCGGCACCACATTACGTAGCAAAAAACCATCATAACCCCTAAATAATAGTTGCAATATATCAACTATTGATATAATATAAATAATACAGGTATGATTTTCTCCCCCCAATTTTCAAAATCACCTGTTTCAACGGCTCGAATTCGAAGTATTTCGAATTTGAGATAAATTTGATTCAAATTATTTTCTTTTTACATATTTATTAAACATTCTTCCCTTACAATGAAACTATATAGGGGTAATTATCATTATCAATATATAGAAAATATAAAATTATAAATACCGGATTTCCCGTGGGGGGAGAAAATGGTGTCAACGACAGGTCTTGAAACAGCCGATAAGGCTCAGCGCTTAGGTGCGCTTGATTTCACTGATAATGCGCAAGGCATTATCAACACAAACCGCTTTGACCAAACCGACATTCAACTCTTTGCTGACGGCGCTCACTTTTTGATGGGGAACTATCAACCCGAAGACTTGCCCCGCCTTTATAAGGCAACGCCGGAAGACCTAATCAAAGAAATGACGCCGGGTGAAGCTCTTATAACGTACGACATCATGCATAATCCTATTATGGAGGAATTGGCCTCTCGTCATGCGACTGATGCAATGGCCTTTGCCAACGATGTCATGATTAATTTGGCTCAAATCGAACGAAAACAAATGCTGGCACAATCCATCGGGGCAGATTTCGAAGAGGCAGACGATAGCGATCTGACACCGGAGCAACGCGCTCGCAGACGGGAACAAGCCCACGCCAGAATGATAGAGGAAATGGCCGCCGATCAACATCAGGAACATCTTGATGATATGCGCGAACAACGTTGGCAACAAAAATGGGAAGAGTCCAACATAGATTTGGGTGGCGGAGTTTCTCTGACCGGTTGGCAAATTGACCGTATCATTGAAATGTTATCCGATCCCGAAGAACGCAAACGCTTAAACAGAGAATATGCAGAAGAACACGGAATGAGTGAAGACGAAGCCGATGAACGCTTGTCTCTAGCTCAAAGATATTTAATTGCCAAAAAGAAGAGAGAACGTTTGGCTGCGGAAGGCAGGCTGAATGAATTAACCGAACAAGATAGAGAAGACCTAGAACTCATCAGAACCAATCCGGAGATACTGGAAATAGCACAATGGCAAGAAGCTCGATCAAATAAACACGATTTAAAAAACGGGAATGATATAGATGTGGTTGGTTTTAGCCAAAATGTTAGAAGTAACGACACAACAATCGATCATTTTAAAGTCTCATCTGATCCCTCTACGTTTCAATCAAAATTTATAGCCGCTCAGAATAATACTGTGGAAACCAAACCCTCCGTGGAAGTAAAAGACAGCACTCAACTGACACTATTAAAAGAAAATAAAGCTGAAATCGTTGAGTTCACACAGCCAAACACGGCACAACCACCTCCAAAATACGAATTGGCGGCGGCCAGTACTTTTTCACCTTCAAATTTTTAATGAGGAGTTGCTGACAGTGCAGCAACAGGCGCTGGGCTGGCCTGCGCCTTGGCAACAACTTCTCCATTCGGCGTTAACTTGAAGTTCACGATCTCACTTGCCGCAAAATTCTTACCGCTAGCATCTGAAAATATCATAGAAGTAGAAGTCTTAGCATCAGCCAAACTGATAGGATTGACCGGAACTCCCTCTTCCTTAGCATTCGCATTTGCAAAAACAGTCAGCCACGATGTTTGACCATTTTCTTTGGTAACGATTCCTTGGAAGCCAACATATTCACCACTTTTAGCAGAAATATTGATAGAATAATTTATCCCACCATAACGATCAGCAGAACTACCCGCTACAAATGTCCGTGGATTAACCTCTCGATTTCTAGGGTTAAGAAGAGTCACCTGACCACCACTAGGACTCTGCACCAAAGCATCAACGCAATATTGACCGGCTTTATTAATATACAATAAATGCCCCCTTGTAAGGGTCTGGTTTAAAACAATACGCGCAGGGTTAACTTCAAATTGAGACGCCATATTAACAAACAAATGATCATATGATGCCATCGGGAACAAGCCCTCATTGTCCATCTGAGCAACGGCGGCTTCTCTTGAATAACAAGCAAATTCCATTGCGTTCGCATTCGCTGCAAAACCGAACGCCGCGACCGAAGTTAGAGCCGCAGCCATAAATCTACGTACATTTGATGAAGTGGTCATGATAAACCCCCAATTTCTTAATGAATTCCTAACAAATATAGTCTTTTGGACAGGAAAAGGCAAAGATTCTTTACGGACCGTATCGAAATTACGTTTTTTCAAATTATTAATTATGTTTTTCAAAAGTTATGTAGGCAAAAAGCATAAAAAACGCCACAAAATGCACCTCACCAAAGAATAACTCTGATAAAATTTTGGAATTCCAACAAAAAACAAAAAAATACGGGAAGAAATAAAGTGGTGCGGGTGGTCGGACTCGAACCGACACGTCCTTTCGAACACAAGATTTTGAGTCTAGCGCGTCTACCAATTTCACCACACCCGCACAACGTAGATCGAGAAATACTCGGTAAACAGACGGTTCTTATAACCGCCCCCATCAGGAATTTCAAGCAGGAATTTAAAAGAAAATTCATTACCCCTGTGACAATCAGAACCCCTTGAAAACACTGGAAATAATCCCTATGACGCCTATACTTGTTTTCAATCGAGCAACAATAGCGCGGAGTCGCCTATGATAAAAACCCTCAAACCTTTGATAGACACATTAATAGAGCTGATTTCACCCCGCACAGCCTGCCTCATGATTGCTTTGATCTCGGCACTGTCTCTGGTTGCCGCTCTGACTGCACAATTCGGCTTTGGCCTCAAACCATGCGACCTGTGTCTAATGCAAAGGATACCATTCTCAATCAACATAATTCTGGGTGTATTAGGAGCCATAATCACCTCACGCGCCAGAATGATGATCGGCGCCTCAGGCCTCTCTTTTGTAATCAATTCCTGTATAGCCTTCTACCATTCTGGAGTAGAGCGCAAATGGTGGTCCGGATTATCAGGATGCTCCACCCCCGATATGACAGGAAGCATTGAAGAGATCATGGCCAGAATCCAAGCCACAGATGTTGTCAGGTGTGATGAAATCCCATGGGAAATGTTTGGCCTATCTATGGCCAATTACAATGTAGTCATGTGTCTGGGACTAGGAATTGGCTGCTTCCTTTATCTCTACTTAAAAAAACAGAAGGGGCTGGCCTAGATAAGGTGTT